>JAPKBY010000167.1 GCA_028823185.1 Planctomycetota bacterium | reverse complement strand
GTTTTGAGTCGAGCGTGATGACTCGTTTGGCTGATCATGCAGACGTCCCAGAGGGCAACCTCTTGGTCGAGGTGCTCATCGTGAAGCATGTTTGCGAGGTCTTTGGTTTGGAGCTGCCGCCTGTTCCTAAGCCAGCGCCACCCTCAGATGGCGACCCTCTGCTGCCGATACACCCGAGCTCGCAATAAGCTGTAAGGCTTTATTCTAAAGCAGCTTAGGTCGTAACAAGGCTCCGTTGGAGGGCCCTGACGCTCATCTCGCGCAGGATTATGGCCGGCTTTCAACAAGTTCGATGGGGCTAGAACCCGATGAGGTAGGGGTGATTAAAGGTCTTCGCCTTTGAGCACAGATATCCCCATGCCCGCAGAACAAAAAAATCTAGAAGAGCTGCGCGTCTCCGGACGCCTGCCCTCGCCCTCGGGCGTTGGTCTACAGATCATGCGGCTCACGCAGGAAGAGGGGCACTCTGCGCGTGAGATAGGCCAGGCCATCTTGGGCGACCCTGCGCTGACTGGGCGCCTGTTGAAGCTCGCGAACTCTGCGCGCTCTGGCTTCGTACAGCCGATCTCTACAGTCTCCGAGGCGATCATTCGCCTTGGGATTCGAACCGTCAGGAATGTCGCGCTCGGTTTCTCGCTCGTAACAGAGAACCGACACGGCTTCTGTGCTGGATTTGACTATGACCGATTCTGGGCGCGCTCGTTGGCGAGAGCCTCTGCCTGTCAGGCGCTGAGCCGTCAGACGGGTGTTGGCGTCCCTGCTGAGATGTATGTGCTCGGTCTCTTGAGCGGCATCGGGCACCTCGCGCTCGCGAGCGTCCACCCCGATCGTTATGCGAAGCTGCTCAGTCAACACGACTCCGAAATCGGGACTGAATTCAGCCGCTATGAGCGGAGAGAGTTCGAGCTCGATCACACGGAGGTGGCCTCCTTCATGCTCCAAGACTGGGGGCTCCCTGAAGACTTCCGAAATGCCGTGCTCACATATGAGCGCCCGGCTAAATCTAACGGACCTCGTAGCCACCCTATAGAGAACATCCCTGAGCTCTTACGTGCCGCGACGCTAGTCTCGGACGTCATGCTCGCTCGTGACAACGAGGGCGCCGTCGTGTGGAACCGGTGGGCTGTCAGTATCGAGAAGCTCAGCCGGAGATTGCGTATGGAGCCCGAGCCCTTCCACGCATTCGGCGCTCAGATCTTTGTCGAATGGCGCGAGTGGGGAGAGGTCTTAGGTATCCCGACTCAAGGAGAGCCTGATTTCAGAAGGCTGCGCAAGCGCGCGCGTGAGGCTCGTAAGAGGGACGGCGTTCAGGCAGGGCAAGCCCGCAGAAGTCACTCTGCAGACTCAGATCCGCAAAGGGACAAGCCTGAACAACAACGATATGAACTAGGCGTGTCCCTCTGCGGAAAGTTCGGACGCGGCGTCCTCGTCGTCGACGGTGATGCAGGTGACCGAGAGTCGCTCAGCGAGAGCCTCAAATCTGCAGAGCACGCTGTCTACACGGCAGACTGCTATGAGACCGCCTCCGAGTGCGCGCTCAGAGAGCTGCCGCGCATCGTCTTGATTGATTGCGACCTCCCCGATGGGCAAGGCCTCAAACTTTTGAAAGGCCTCAGGGAGACGAAAGAGGGGCAGCACATGTATGTGCTGACCACCTCAAAAGACAAAGATGCTGACATTGAGTGTGAGGCATTTGATGCCGGCGCGAACGATCACCTCACGAAGCCGTTCAATCCGCGCGTCTTGCTCGCGAGGATTAAGGCGGCCAACTCAGTCATCCAGCTACAGGATCAGGAAGAGAAGGAGCGCACTGAGGTCGAAGAGGCTCATGCTGAGCTCACGATCCAGCGACGCAGGGTCTCTCGGATGGCTCGAACCGACCCGCTCACTGGCGTGCACAACCGTCAGGCGATGATGGAGGGAATCGGTCGCTGCTGGAACACTTGGGTCCGCAAAGAGATCCCCTTTTCAGTCATCTTGATTGATATCGATCACTTCAAGGTCGTCAACGATGAGAACGGACATGACGTCGGAGACGTCGTCTTGCGTGAGACAGCTCACGCGATGCGTCGGACTCTTCGGGAAGAGGAGGAGCTCTGCCGTATAGGTGGCGAAGAGTTCCTCGTCGTTTGCCCGGCGACGACGCTAGAGGAGGCGACAGCCTGTGCGGAGCGTCTGAGGGAGACCATCGCGACGAACGTCATCCGCTGCAAGGGCTTCCACGGGAGCGTGACTCTGAGCCTCGGTGTCGCGAGCGCTGGCCGTTGGATGCAGACCTTTGACCATCTCTTGAAGGCTGCAGATCAAGGCGCGTACGCCGCTAAGGATGCAGGACGCAACTGCGTCTTCATCGCTCCAGAGGGTGGTCGCGCGATCCCTGCTTGAGCGCTGAGTTCAGCGCTCTTTGCCTGGGCTGAGTCGCCAAGGGCCAGACTCTCTCTCTGTGATGAACCAAGGGCTCGACCACGCTAGCCCGCCGTCTACTTGTTTGATGCGAAGGTAGACATACTCGCCCTCTTCTAAGGCGCTGAGTCGGAAGACATGCTCGAGGTCTAGCGTGGGTTCTTGCAGCTTGATGCGTGTGACGATCGCTCCGGAGCGGATGAGTTCGATCTCTTCGATGGGCGCTTGCCCATGAAGTCGGAGGCTGAGGGCGGCGTCTCCTCTGGTGGGCTTGAGGTGCGATCCCATGGGGCGCTCTTCTAGCGCCGCAGAGAGCAAGATGCGTGGCCCGCTGGTGGCGTAGGTTGAGCGCGCTCGCAGCTCTTTGAGCAGCGCAGGACGGGTGAGCTCCTCGCAATAGACTGCGGCGAGTCCTCCTGTTCCGACGCGTGCGGATGAAGAGCCATTGCCTGCTCGATAGCTATAGAAAGGAGAGAGGTGAGGTAGACCGGGATGTCCATCATGACCATCTCCGCTGGCGATGAAGCCGAGCTCATAGCCCTTGTCGAGCGCATCTCTGACGAAGTTACCTTTGAGCGGGGAGTAGATGAGCGAAGGGGAGTCCATCGCTTCGCTCGAGCCGTGGACGCTCATGACCTCGGTCAACGGCTCTAAGACTGGGTCAGGTGGGAAGTCCCAGTTGGTCGCGATAGGTCCGCCTGCTGAGTGGTGAGCCATCGTGAGAGAGTCTGTGCCGCGCAGCGCAGCCCAGAGCTCAGCAGGATCATCCGTCTCCTCGTCGATGGAGGAGAGCATCGGGATCGAGTCGTTGAAGGAGAGCACGTGACGGTGTCCATGAATCCAACTGGTCCACTCATAGCCCACGAGCGTCACGAACTCGCCTGGGGCGTTGTGCGCGTTCGTCGTGTTCTGGAGTCCTTGCCAGACCTCTTCATGGGCGTCGACGAAGCGCATGCCCCAGTGGTCATGATCCGTGAGGGCGCAGAAGTCGAGCATCGCGACCTCGCGCGCATAGGTGTAGAAGTCGTCTGGCGTGCCCGTTCCATCAGTGAGCTGGCTGTGGCCGTGGAGGTCGCCCCAGCGCACACGGCGTGCCTCTGCGTCACAGAGGAGCGGGTTGCTAATCGAGCTGAGCTCGATCTCGTCAAGCGTGATCGCTCCGCTCGCTCTCCACACTCCTTTGGGGAGCGGCTCGAGCTCGATCGTCTTGCGTCCGCTGTCCTCAGGCTCGAAGTTGATGGTGAGCGTTGGCCCCTCTATGCCGGTTGAGCTCATGAGCTGTAGATTGAGCGCTCCCTCGATCTCGAGGCCCGTGCTCGCCGTGACATCTAAGATGGCGGCGGTGAGTCGTGGGCGCTCTTGCGGCCTGACTGTGCTCGTCAGCGTGAGGACGAGCAGGCTGGGTGGACCGGCGTAGACGTTGACCTTCGGGCAGTCTTCTAAGAGCTCGCGCACGCCGTCACCGTCTCCGTCTACTGCGAACCAGAAGGTCGCGCCCTCCTCTGCGTGACGATCTGCTCGTGCGAGCGCCTCGTTTGCACCGAAGACGAGCTCGATGACCTCTCCCTCTCTCAACGCACGGCCAGAGCAGAGGATCGCGAGGAGGTTCGGTCCGAGCGTCTGCGGCTCCAAGAGCAGAGCGTCATCGCTGCCCTTGTTTATGAGCTCGACGTCGGTGAAGCCTGGCTCACGTGGCCTGATGACTTGCGGGGTGCTCCATCCCCAGAAGGGCGAGGTCTGGAAGTAGAGCGCGCCTCCATCGCTGATGCCTTCTGGTCCCACGGTGAAGTGGAAGGTCCAGCGCCTTCGAGCGCCAGCCATCACAGAGCCGTCATCTCCGTCGCTGAGGACGAGCTCGGCTCTCCCTCCGCCATCTGAGGTGTGCCTCACAGCCGCCATATCAGCCCTGAAGTGCTCGACCGTGTCGGGGCGCGCGGTAGGGGGGAAGGCTCTCGCGGTGGGCGCGCCGAGCTCTTCGCTGGCGGGCTGCTCTAGAGCTTCATCCCCGCAGGCGGCGAAGAGCGCGCCTGTGATGAGAAGTAGTGGTAATAGCTGGTGATTGTGAGGGCGTTGCACGGGCGCATCCTACTCACCGAGAGTATCCTCCACCTCCCCCTAGGTGGAACCCAATGACGACTGAATTAGATCAAGCCCTCGCGGAGCGTATCCGCACCTTCTGCAATGAGCGCTGGGACGACTCCATCGTCCCCGAGCTCACTGAGTACATCCGCATCCCTAACAAGTCGCCGCACTTCGACCCTGACTGGGAAGCGAACGGCTATATGGAGCAGGCCGTGACGATGATCGCCGAGTGGTGTCGCAAGCGACCCATCGAAGGCATGACGATGGAGATCCATCGTCTCCCCGGGCGAACCCCGGTCATCCTCCTCGA
>JAPKBY010000166.1 GCA_028823185.1 Planctomycetota bacterium | reverse complement strand
GGGTCAGAGGGCGCGTGGTGGTGGGCGATACTGGACTCGAACCAGTAACCTCCACGCTGTGAACATGGCACTCTACCAATTGAGTTAATCGCCCACTCTTTGCGCCCGCAGAGCGGATCACGAAGGGCGAATACTCTAGGAGGCTTGCCCCCGGCTGGCAAGACCAGCCGCCCCAAGTCTTATTCGGCCTCAGGCCCGAGAGTCCGCTTGAGCAGGTCTCCGAGGCGTCCCTCAGCCCGGCGCAGCATCATCCGCACCGCATCTTCGCTCCTGCCGCCCATTCGCTGGCCGGCCTCTCTCAGTGAGAGTCCCTGGAAGAAGACGAGCGTGATCGCCCGGCGATGGTCCTCAGAGAGCTCACTCATGGCATCCCGGAGGATCCCAAAGTTCTCAACCCTCTCGACCCTCATGGTCACAGTGAGGTCAGCGCTCATCGGGTCGATGGACTTCTGCTTCTCTCCATCCGCCGACGGCGTCGGGTCCAAGCTGCGCTCACGAGAGAGGTCACGCTTTCCTGCTGAGTAGAACTCAGCCCGATCACGGATCTTGTTTTGGAGGATCTGGATCAACCAACGCAGGAGGCTCCCCTCTCCGCGATAGCGGTATGCCTTGAAGTCCCGCGTAGCCTCTCGGAAGGTCGTCTGCGCGAGGTCATCCGGCGTCTCCTTCGCCTTCAACCGCGGGCCCAAGCGGCGCTGAGCTGTCTGGACCAAGACGTGGTAGTAACGAGTGAAGAGCTCATTCAGCGCCCCCTCGTCTCCGTCCTGCGCCGCAGTGACGAGCGTCTTCACCTCTTCATTACGAGCGAACTCAGCCGGGAGCCCTTGCTCTACGGCCTCGCCCTCGGCGGGCACCTCAAGTGAACCGCTCGCTCCTTCTTGGGGCTGCCCTCCACTCTGTGTGTTCTTCTCTTCCTCGCTCATTGCCTGATTCTGTACCTCAACGTGAGACCTTGGACGCCCGCTGAGCGCTTGCTCACGCTTATAGTTCTTCCAAAGCTCACTCGTGCCCTTGCTAGCCTCTCTTACGATCGATCTTGATGCCGCCACAATAACTCCTGTGTATGGGTGCCTGCTTGTAATTCACCCACAGCCTCAAAGTAGCGGGTGATGCGCTGACACCCTTGAAACGTGAAAACGCCGGAGCTTTAGTCCTTTCTCCCTAAAAACTTCAGGAACTCACCCTCGAGTAGGACCCTAACCCCGAGCTCTTCGGCCTTCTTGGCCTTGCTACCGGGCTTTCCTCCCACGACCAGGTAGTCTGTTTTTTTGCTCACTGAGGACGCTACGCGCCCGCCAGCCGCCTCAGCCTGCTGTTTGGCCTCCGCCCGCGTTATCCCTTCCATGCTCCCTGTGAACACGAGCGTCTTTGCTTCAAACGCTCCACCACCCTCGCTGGGCTTCGGATAGACGATCTCCACGCCCCCTGACAAGAGACGCTCCAAGAGCTCTGCCCCTTCTTTCGAAGCCAACCAGTCGACTATGGATGCACCCACCTCTGGGCCGATCCCGTCTACCTCCAAGAGCTCCTCCACACAGGTGGCCCGTAAATCAGCGAGAGAGTCAAAGTGCGAAGCCAAGAGTCTGCCGGTCTGTGCGCCGACATCCGGCACCGCGAGCGCTGCGAGGAAGCGCGCAAAATCCACCCGCCTGCGCTCCACAAGCTGAGCGAACAAGCCGACCACGCTCTTCTCTCCCCAGCGCTCCAAGTTGACCAAGCGCTCTCTCAGAAACATGTCTTGGTCTAAGTGAAATAGATCGCCCGGGCTCTCGATCAAGCCGTGCTCGAAGAGTTGCGCGATCTGCTTGGGGCCGATCCGGTCGATCTCGAAGCCGCTGCGGCCAGCGAGGTGTGCGGTGCGGCCCACGATCTGAGGTCTACACCCATAAGTGTTCGGACAGCGCCAATACTTCCCCTCTTGAACCGGAGCGGTCCCACAAGCTGGGCAGCCCGCCGGGACCTCGTAAGCGGAAGCCCACTCCCAAGTCACACCTGCTTGAAGCTCACCATCAGCATCGATGAGCTCCTCCGGGATCTGCTCGCGCCAGTCTTTCGGCGCCTTCCCAAGAGCAGCCTTCGCGACCCCATTCACTTGAGGGATCACATCACCCGCGCGGTGAACAAAGACGCGATCTCCGATCTTCACGCCTAAGCTCGCCACATGCTCTGCGTTGTGAAGGGTCGTATGTCTCACGACGACACCGCCGAGCTCTACGGCCTCAACGTGTGCCCTCGGAGTGAGCCTACCGTTCGTGCCGACGCTCGCCTCGATCGCTAACAAGGTCGTTGAGACTTCACGGGCTGCGAACTTATGCGCAAATTGCCAGCGCATCGCGCGAGCTGTTCTCCCCAGGCGCGCCCTCAAGGCTAGATCGTTCAGCTTGGCGACGACCCCATCGATCTCAAAGGGGATCCCATCCCGCTTCTCTTCCATCCGGTCGTGGTAAGCGATGCAGGCGTCGAGACCGCTCACGACCTCACCATATTTGCTGAATGGCAAGCCCCAACGCTCAAGAGCTGCGTTCGCCGCTGTCTGTGTCGCGTACTCCGTCGCGCCAAATCTAGGGGCGGACCAAGTGTGAAACTCCAAGGGGTACTCTGTGACTGATGAGGGATCGTTGCGCCTCAAGGCGCCAGCCGCTGCGTTGCGCGGATTAGCCAGGCGATCTCTCCCGTCACTCTCTCGCTTCTCATTGAAGGCGTGAAAGCGCTCGAGCTGTATCAAGACCTCTCCTCGGACCTCGAGGACCGCGGGCACATCTCCAGAGCTCGTGTCTAAGACGAGCGGCAGGTTGCGCACCGTGCGCAGGTTTTGAGTCACATCTTCGCCAACGCGACCATCACCGCGAGTGATACCTCTAACAAAGACTCCGTCCTCATAGATGAGCGACGCGCTGACTCCATCAAACTTTGGCTCCGCGACCCACTCCAACTCATCACCGGACTCTTCTCCAATAAAGCGCAGCAGCCGCTCCTCAAACTCTCGCACCTCCTCTTCCGCAAAGAGGCTATCGATGGAGAGCATCGGCACCTCGTGCTCGACCTTGTTGAAGCTCTCTCCCTCTGAGAGCGGTGCGCCCACACGCTGCGTCGGGCTGTCCGAAGTGATCAGCTCCTCGTGCTCGCTCTCGAGCTCCTTCAGCTCACGAAAGAGGGCGTCATATTCTTTATCCGAGACCTCTGGTTTAGCCTCGTTGTAGTAGCGCTTGTCGTGCCTCGCGATCTCTACGCGCAGCCACGCGGCTCGCTGCCGTGCCTCTTTGAGAGAGCTCACTTAGCTGCCTTTGATCTCCGCCTCACCGATCGCATAAGGGAGCAACGCAGCGATCGTCGTATCAATGCGATCGCCCCCACTTCCCACGACAATGACCTCGAGGTCGCCCTCCAGCTCGTGCAACACCTGACGGCAGGCACCACAGGGCATCAAAGCTTCGTCACGATCCGTCGTAATGAGGACTGCCCTGAAACCACGTACCCCGTCTGCTATCGCGCGGAAGACCGCGTTGCGCTCTGCGCAGATCGTGAGCCCATAGCTCGCGCTCTCCACATTGCAGCCAGCGTGCACTGTCCCGTCCTGCGCAAGCAACGCCGCGCCAACACGCAACCCAGAATATGGGCTGTGAGAGTTTTCCAAAACGGCCCTCGCCGCCTCCAGAAGGCTGTCGATCTCTGATGTTGAAAGCGTCGAAGTGCTCATAGCCTCAATTCTGACGATGGAGAGTCCCGACTGCTAGCGCTCTCTTGTTGGGACCAGCCCACACTCTTCAATAGCTCTACTCAGCAGCTTGGTAGCCGATGAACGGGACCCCGAGTCGCCGCTGCCTTCGACCCGACTCTGGATCTTCCCACTCTTCCTCTTGGAAGAGGACTCGGGCCTGACGACCGAGGAGCTCTGCAGATTGAAGATCAAGCTGACCGCTCACCATGAATCCGAAGGCCTCCAGCACATGCTTGACCCTGTTCACGCCCCTAGGGCTCCAAGTGATCGAGTCCCATCCAGCCGTTCGTCCTGCGCACTCACCCGTAGCCAGCTCCAAGCGCAGGCTCCACCTAGGACTCTCGTCTCTAGCTACACCTTCCCTCACCTCAGCCACCCTACAGAGGTGTTCGCCCTCCGGTACTGAGATGAAAGTCTCGACGTCCTCAACCTCACTAAAATCAAAATGCATAGCTGCTGCTCTCCTTCTCCTGTTCCGGAACCATCTCCGGCAGTTAGAGACACAGGCCACATCCATGGGTCGCCGACACCCAGCTCGTCCCAAGCCGCCGCTAGGTCCAGCGGCGCCTCAATCTGGCTATTGAGCTGAGGTTTGAGAGCTGAGCGGAGCTGTGAGCGTGTGAGCCCTCGTCCCTTCGCCCGTAGCGCTCGCATAAACGCGCGCCATGTTTCCCCAAAAGACAGCCTCGACCTCTGCCTCTGTGAGGCCGCGCTCTAAGAGCGCGGCCGCCAAGAGCTGATAGCGGCTCGCGTCCTCGAGACCCGCTGGCGTGTGATCGATGCCGTCATAATCAGAGCCGATCCCTACGTGATCTATTCCTGCGACCTCGATCGCATGGCAGATGTGATCGCACACTCTCGTGATCGGTAGCGGGGGTGCGCTCTCTTGCAGGAAGCGCGCACGCGCGAAAAAGGTCGACGCCTCGTGCCCTTCATCGATGGAATTGTGCGCCTCGCTGTCCCGCAGACGCACGAGCGCGGCTGCACACTCAGCATCGAGGAAAGGAGTGCAGAAGACTGCGCCCATGACGCCGCCGTTCACAGCGAGAGCCTTCAGTTGCTCATCAGAGAGGTTGCGCGGGTGATCATTCAC
>JAPKBY010000165.1 GCA_028823185.1 Planctomycetota bacterium | reverse complement strand
TGAACCACCGAGGCCACTACCTCCATGGAGAGGACATCGTCCTCTCGTATGAGATCGACGGCCGCGGCGTGCTCGAGCACCCGAGCGTCGACCGGTCGGCAGGCTTCCCTGTCATCACTCATCGCTTGCGAGTCGAGCCGGGCGAGACGGCGCTCGTGCTGGCGCTCGCGGAGACGCCGGGAGAGCGGAGCTCCTTCGATGAAACGCGAGCTGGATCAAGCGGGGGGCTGGGTTGGTCACTCGCTGTCACAGGTTGGAACGGGAACGGAGAGGACCCCGGATCTTACGCAGCGTGCGCCTCCGTCGGAGGAGGAGCGCTTGAGGTGGACGACGCTGGGCGCGTGACACTTATGATCCCTGCGGCCAAAGAGGCGCAAGAGTATTGGCTGCTCCGCGCAGGCGGCCGAGACAAGGGGACCCTTGACGGATTGCGGCTCTTGCTCACGAATCTCGCTGAGCGTCAACTGCCCCCGTCGCCAGCGACGAAGACCCACGGCTCTGACGATCAGCTTCGTTGGGGAAACACCCTCACGACGAGCGGCCGCCTAGGCGATCAGTCGCCCTACGCGCTGGACACCATCGAGGTCCCTTTTGACAACGAATACGGGGCCTGGTTGAGGACGAGCGCCATCGACTTCTTTGACGATGGGCGCGCGGCGGTCTCAACCCTTGGCGGGGATGTTTGGATCATTCACGGTCTGGACGAGGGCTTAGAGAAGGTGACCTGGAGTCGCTATGCAGCGGGCCTGTTTGAGCCGCTCGGCCTCGCGGTGGTAGACGGAAAAGTGATGGTCACTTGCCGCGACCGGATCACGAGGCTTCATGACCTGAACGGTGACGGCGAGGCCGACTTCTATGAGAGCTTTTATTCAGACATTGATGTCTCGACGAGCTTTCACGCCTTCAACTTTGACCTGCAAGAGGGCGCGAACGGCGAGCTCTTCTTTGTGAAGTCCGGTCAGTACACCGACTCCGACATGGGCGGCGCGGTGATGCGCGTCACGCCAGAGGGCGAAGCTTTCATCTACTGCACGGGCTTCCGCACCCCGAACGGCATGGGGATGTCGCCCGATGGTCGGCCGCTGGTAGGTGACAACCAAGGGAACTGGATCCCTGCCTCAAAGGTGAGCCTCACTCGAGAGGGCGGCTTCTACGGGGTCTTTCCTGCGATCAACAATGGTGGACCTGGCGAAAAGACGCGCGAGGACTTCGACCAACCTGTGATCTGGATGCCGCAGCGCTTCGACTCGTCCTGTGGCGGGCAGCTCTGGGTTGAAGACGCGCGCTTTGGGCCGCTCTCTGGCCGCTATTTGCATACGAGCTTTGGGAAGGGGTGGATGTATGGCCTCGCGATTGAAGACGGCGAGGTCCCACAAGGCGCCGTGTGGAAGCTGCCCTTCCAGTTCGACGCAGGGATTCAGCGCCTTCGACAGGCACCTCATGATGGCGCTGTCTACGCCGTCGGGCTCTCGGGCTGGCAAGGGCCAGGAGGCGGAGAAGACGGGTGCCTTGAAAGAGTGAGGTGGACTGGTGGGAAAAACCTCGTCTTGAAGAGCGCGCGCGTCCTACACGATGGAGTTGAGCTGGAGTTTAGTGGAGTGATCGATGCGGTCGCCGCGACTGACATCACCCGCTACTCGGCGAAGCGTTGGAACTACCAGTGGACGCGCAACTATGGCTCCGCTCACTACTCTCTCGCCGAGCCAGGAAGGAAAGGAGAAGACGAGGTGAAGGTTTTATCCGCCAGCGCTGACGGGGCGCGTCTCCACATTCGCCTAGAAAACATGCAGACAGTGAATCAGCTCGCTGTCGAGTACTCCCTAGCCCCGAGCGTTGAAGGAGAGGTGCTCTTTACGGTTAACGCGGTGCCAACCCCTTCTGCTGGGCGGTGAGAGCCTGCGGGTAGACGGCAACTCATCCGTGCCCTTATTATGCTCGACCGAAATCCCAAAGGAGACCGTGATGTCAGCTGAAACAACAAGCCAAAGCCCCCAAGACCTGCTCGTGATGGACCTCTCCATGGGGGCAGAAGACTGGACACCGACGCCCCACGGCCAATGCCTCGCTGAGGTGTTAGCAGAGAACAACCTCGTAGAAGGAAAGACCGTGCTCGAGCTTGGCGCAGGCACCGGCAATCACACGATCTTGTTGGCTCGGCAAGGCGCTAAGCACATCGTCGCGACGGAGATCACACAAGAGCTCGTCGAGACCACAGAGGTGAACGTTAAGAGGAATGTCCCTGAGGCCTCGATGGAGTATCGCGTCGCGGACTGGCTCGCGACCGACGGTTCCTTTGATGTTGTCGTGACGAACCCGCCCTTCTGTAAGAGCGGGAAGCAGAATCGGCGCTACTACATCGACTCCCTCATCTTGGATGCACACAAGCGCTTGAACGCGAACGGGACGCTCATCTTCGTTCAGTCTTCGATGGCGGACCTCGCCAAGACCTTAGAGCGACTCAACGAGAACGGATACGAGGCTCGAGCTATAGGAGAGCGACGAGGGCCCTTCCGAGACTACTACTTCGAAGACGAGCAGTTCATGAAAGAGAGCGCCTCAGTCGTGGGCGGCTTCGATGTCGTTGAAGGGGTTCACTATGAGACCCTTAGCGTCATCGCTGCAACGCTTCGAGACTACACGCCGCCTGCTGGCGCGCACATTCCGGACGAGCTCCGGGCTTAAGATCAGCGGCTCGCTGCTGCCGCGAGGACTTCGTCTTCGGTCAAGAGTCGAGGGCTCTCTTTCGCCTTGGAGATAACTCGGGCGACTGCTTCATCTGTGACCTCAACGCCGTGCTTTTGAAGCACCCATGTGACGTTTGAGCGGCCGCTCATCGGGCCGACTTGAATGGACTGCTCTAGACCGAAGAGATCAGCTGGCACGCCAGAGTAGACGCGGTTTGCGAGCCAGGTGTCGCCCTTCGCAAGAGACTTGATGACAGCTGAAGCGTGCACCCCAGTGGCGGTTTCAAAGGCGTCGCCGCCGAAGACGGGATAATTGTGAGGGAGCGGAATGTCGATCGCCTCTGAGGCCAAGCGGCAGTACTCCCCTAGCTTTGAGAGGTCATTATCGATCACTCCGAGGAGGCGGAGGTTTACCAACAAGAGGTCCATCTCTGTGTTTCCGGTGCGCTCTCCGACGCCGAGCGCTGTCGCGTGCAGGCGCGTCGCCCCGGCCTCCATTGCGGCGAGGGTGTTGATCAGGCCCAGGCCGCGGTCGCGGTGTCCGTGCCAGTCGATGCCCACATCTGCGCCTAGCTCGTCAACGATGCTTTTAACGAAAGAGACGACCGCGCGCGTTCCTTCGGGGGTCGCATGCCCACAGGTGTCGCAGACGCAGATGCGCTTCGCGCCAGCTTCAATCGCGGTCGTGTAGAGAGCTCGAAGTTGGTCTGGCTGAGCTCGCGTAGTGTCTTCAGTGACAAACATTGAAGGAAGGCCCTCCGCGACACAAAACTCGATGGCTTCGCGAGAGAGCTTCAGCATCTTGTCGAAGTCCCAGCTCTCAGCGTATTGCCTGATCGGAGATGAGCCTATGAAGGCGCAGACCTCGACAGCTTGCCCGGTCTCTTGGACGACCTCTGCCACTGGAGCGATGTCACCGATGAGGGTTCTGCAGGCGACATTAGCCGTGATGTTTAAAGAGGCCATCTCTTTAACGAGCGTGGTTATGTGCTCGCGGGCTTTGGGGCTCGCGCCGGGGAGCCCGACGTCGGCAGTGTCGATCCCGAGCTCGTCCATTAGATGAACAAGGCGAATCTTGTCCTCTAGTGAGGGGTCGACAGCAGAGGGGCTCTGCAATCCGTCTCGCAAGGTCTCGTCGTCAAATTGAATTTTGGGGTGCGCCGACGGTTCTACGTTGGCCGTATTCCAATCGTAGATCAGGTGCTCTCTAGAAGGTGTGCTCTCAGTCATAGTCGGGGTCTCCGTGCCCAGCATGTTAACGCGCGCGAGCGTGGAGAGAGCCTACTCTTCATGAGGGTGACAGCGGGACCTTTCTGAGCTGAGAGAGAGGGCCTTACGCATGGGCACAGCTGCTAGCGCGCCGATGGGAAAACTGGAGATCCTGCGGAGGGCAGAGAGGCGGGGACACAGAGAGGCTACTCTCGAGAGAAAAGAACCTGTTCGTTAGCCGCGGTGTTAACGGCGTGAAGAGCTCCGAGTGAAGAGCTAAGCAAGTAGAGCACGCCTCGCGAAGAGGATCTCCCGAGGCCTACGATGTCTTCGAGTTGCGGGCCTTGAGTTGCACCAAGGTCACTTAAAGTGACGGCTGATCCAGTTAGCGTTGAGATTTGAACAACACCGAAGGGGGCGGAGAGACTAACCAGGACATAGTCAGAGTTTAAGGGGCTGTCGACCTTGCTGCCCGCGTCAACGGAGAGGCCAGCGCTGTTTAGATCACATAAGACCTCTCTGTCGAGGAGGACTGGATTGACGCTTAAGAGAGCCCCTGGCTGAAGGACGAGCAAACGCGAAATGCCGGTGTGCCATGAGATGGAGGCTGGGTCTTTTAGCTGTGGACCTGTTCCAACTCCACCGCCTGCGACCCGCATGCGATCACCTGTAGTGAGATCAACTCTCGTGATCGTTCTGTCTAGAGGGTCAAGCACATATGCAGAGTTGGTGCCTGCGTCGACAGTTAGGCTGCTCGCGGAGTTGAACGATACGCCGCCGCCAACACCTTGACCTGAGATGAGGTTGCGGGATCCGCCGAGGCGACCAACCTTGATTACGCGGGGCTGACCGGTCCCAACGTCGACAGCGATGAGGGTGTTCGCGTCGAAGATTGCCACATCAGCGAGGCTGTGCAACGTGAGGCCCGATC
>JAPKBY010000164.1 GCA_028823185.1 Planctomycetota bacterium | reverse complement strand
CTAGGCTCGTCCTCGATGACAACGCGACCGTCTACCAGAACATCACAGAGGGCAATGACCTGATCCCCTTCGGTGGCAAGACCCTGGAAGGCCGCGCCTATGTCGCGCGCTTCAACTTCCGCGGTGACGACCAGAGCAAGCGGCTCGCTGAGTGCTCAGGGGGAATGCGCAACCGCGTGCTCCTCGCGAAGATGCTGCGAGAGCCAGCCAACGTCATCCTCCTTGACGAGCCGACCAACGACCTCGACCTCGAGACCCTGAGGGTCTTGGAGGACGCGATCAGCGAATACCCCGGCAGCGCCATCGTCGTCAGTCACGACCGCTACTTCCTGAACAGGATCTGCACGCACATCCTCTCCTTTGAAGGCGAAGGGCCTGACGGCAAGCCCGAGATCGCGTTCTTCCCCGGCGACTACGAGGCCTACTCCGATTGGCGCAAGGTCGACCGAGAGCGCCGCGGCATCGGACCAGACTCCAGAGCGAGCCGTCACCGCAAGCTCACGCGCCAACCCTGAGCTAGAGAACGTGCCTAAGCACCCGCGCTCCTTTCAGGTCATCGACGAGACTCCCGTCGTAGACCTCAGCGCGGCACGCGAGCTCATCACAGCCTATGAGCCGCGTGACAGCTCTCAATCAGAGTTCAGAGACCGAATCCTCGACTTCATCTCTGAGCACCCCACTGACGCCCATAAGCGCAGCTGCTTGAGCGGGCATCTGACAGCGTCTTGCCTCCTCATGGATCACGCCGAGGAGCGCGCCCTGCTCACCCACCATGCAAAGCTCAAGCGCTGGCTACAGCTGGGTGGTCATGTAGACGGAGACGCCAACCTCCCCGCTGGCGCTCTCCGAGAGGCGCGAGAAGAGAGCGGCATCCCTGGCATTGAGCTCGACCCTAAACCCATCGACATCGACATCCACAGCATCCCTGCCAGAGGAGATGAGCCAGAGCACTGGCACCTAGACGTGCGCTTCCTCGGCAGAGCGCCACGCGATGCCAAAGAGGTCATCAGCGAAGAATCAATCGAGCTAGGATGGTTCTCCCTCCAAGAAGTGAGAGAGCTAGAGACCGACCCATCGGTTCAACGACTCTTCCACCTGGCCTTCGAATAAGCACTCCAAATGCGCATCCTCATCCTCACTCTCATCCTCGCCTCCTGCGCTGCGCTGGACCGAAACGTGACCGTAGTGCAGAGCAGCGCACCTTATGTCATCGCCCTCGGCACAGCTCAGGACGGCGGCCTACCTCAGCTAGGTTGTGAGAAGGCCTGCTGCAGCGCGGCCCGACTCGACCCTAGCAAGCGACGCCTGCGCGCCTGCCTCCTGCTCGTCGACCCAAGCACGGGGCACCGATGGCTCTTCGAGGCCACCCCAGACCTCCCCGAGCAGCTCGAGCTCGCGAAGGGGCACGGCGCAGCTCGCTCGCGATCAAGCAGCGGCAGAGCGGCGCCCTTCGACGGGATCTTCCTGACCCACGCGCACCTCGGACACTACACAGGGCTCGCACACCTCGGGCGCGAGGCTTATGGCGCGCACGCTCAGCCTGTCTATGCCTCAGAGCGCATGTGCGCCTTCCTCTCTAGCCACGGACCATGGAGCCAGCTCGTTGAGCTCGGGCAGATCGAATGCCGCGTCGTCTCCCCTGGAGCGCCGCTAGAGCTAAGAGAGGGCCTCAGCGTAGAAGCGATCAGAGTCCCTCACCGGGAAGAGTTCTCGGACACATATGCCTGGATCATTCGCGGCCCCTCCCGCTCGCTCCTCTTTCTCCCTGACATCGACAAGTGGGAGCGCTTCGAGCAAGACATCACAGAGCTCGTCAAAGAGATGGACTACTCCCTCTTAGACGCGACCTTCTTCGGACCAGACGAGCTCCCTGGTCGAGACATGGCAGAGATCCCACATCCATTCATCGTGGAGTCCATCGCGCGCTTCTCTGAGCTCTCCAAAGAAGACCGAGCTGGCGTGCACTTCCTGCACCTGAACCACTCAAACCCCGCGGCAGATCCAGAATCCTCCGCGGCCGCAACGGTCAGAGAAGCTGGACACCACGTCTGCGCTGAAGGCCAGCGCTTCGAGCTCTAGCAGACGTTCTTGGTCGAGCGCGTCGCCGAGCAACGCTCAAGCCATGCCTCATCAAAGGCATCGATCTGCCCAAAGCGATCAGGCCTGAAGATCTCCAAATCGAAGGAGCTCTCACCCTTCGTGATGAGCTCAGCGAGCGCCCGACCGACGCCGCCTGAGGCGGCGATCCCCGAACCGCAGCAGCCCGAAGCGACCAGATAGCCGTCCACCCCAGGACACGCGCCGAGGATGAAGTTCCCGTCTGGTGTATAGCTCGATGGCCCGCTCACATAATGCGAGACGCCCACGCTCTCCATCAGCGGACAGAAGCGAGCGAAGGACTCACCCGCCACCGCCAAGGTCTCCCAACCCGAAGGGTCCTCTTCGAATTGAAGCTCCGAGAGGTCCCTTGGGAGCGCACGCGGATCTCGGGCTGGAGAAGGTCCACCGCGTAAACCAAAGAGGAGGCCGCCCACCTCGCCGCGTGCATAGGCAGGGACATCCGGCAAGAAGACCATCGGCTGCTGCGCGTCAAACTCCGCTCGGGTCTCAGTGATCCAATATTGGCTACGAACCGGCGCCATCGGGAGATGCCAGCCCAGCTCGGCGGACAAGATCCCCGCCCAGGGCCCTGCGCAGTTCACGACCCAAGGGGACTCGATGAAGCCGTCCGAGGTCTCCACGCCCGACACACTCCCAGAGCGAGTGCTGACGCCCAAGACCTCAACCCCGACGCGAAAGTCGACCCCTCGAGCCTTGGCAGCAGCCCCATAGGCTGTCGCCAAGCGATATGAGTCCACATAGCCAGCGCGTGGCAGAAAGACGCAGCGCGCTGAGTCTTCGATGCCCAACCACTTCACGCGCGCTCGCGCCTCCTCTGCGCTCAACTCCTCTGCAACTTCTCCGATCGAAGCGGCAAAGGAGAGGTGCTCATCCAAGCTCTTCGCGGTCGCCTTGCTAGCGCCGATGTGCAAGGTCCCGACCTCATGAATGTTCAAGGAGTCGTCGAGCTCCTCCTCAAGCGCTGACATTGCGGACCAGGTCTCTTGAAAGAGCGCGCTCTTGGCCGGCTGCGAAGTGACTGTAGTCAGAACAGACGCAGCCCTTGAGGTCGTCTGCGTCCCAAGGTTCTCTCGCTCCAAGACCACAACATCCCTCATCCCTTGCCGCGCCAACTCCCAAGCCACGGCGCAGCCGAAGATGCCTCCGCCTATCACGACGACCTCAGCACTTTGAGTAGAGCTCATCGACTCAACTGCCTCAAGATGAGTTCGCAGAGCTCAGGCAAGACCTCCGCAGCGCGTCCAGGAAAATAGGCGTCATCCATACTGAGGTTCTCTGGTTCGTCCAAGCTGCTCACGAAGGTCTTCGCTCCGGCGTCTCTAGCGAGCTGCAAGAGACCTGCTGCAGGATAGACAGTGCCGCTCGTCCCCACGGACAAGAAGTGTGATGCATTTCCGACCTGCCTGAAGACGTCCTCGACCCGATTAGGCATCTCGCCAAACCAGACCACGTCAGGCCGCATCGCTCGGTGCCCACACTCTGGACAAGGGAAAAAGGCCGCTGGGTCGAGGTGATCTAAGTCGCGGACCTTCTCCCCGCACACCTCGCAACGCAAAACGGAGAGCTCGCCATGGATATGGATAGCCGCTGAGCCAGCGCGCGCGTGCAAATCATCGACGTTCTGCGTGACCAGAGAGAAGGCGACCCCAAGCTCCCCGAGCCGCTCTTCCAAGTCAGCGAGCGCGAAGTGCGCAGGGTTTGGAGATGAGGAAGCGAGGAGCTGGCGGCGCTCTTGATAGAAGCGCCAAACCAGCTCGGGATCACGAGCCCAAGCCTCTGGAGTCGCGACCTCAGCCACAGCGCGCCCCTCCCACAAGCCTCCATGGCCACGAAAGGTCGGATGTCCGCTGTCTGCAGAGACACCGGCCCCGGTCAAGACGACGACCCTTAAGTCCATTCCTAGATTGGACTCTATTCAGAGCAGCGGCGCTCAGACTTGGCCCGGCCGCCCGGCCGCGCTACCGTCAAGCCACACATGTCTACCACCGTCATCCTCCTCCTCTCACTCCTCATGCCTGATCTGAACGCAGCCAAAGAGCGCCCGAGCCAAGGCCCTGGCCACGACCGCGTCGCCGGCAAAGACTTCGCCACCCGCTCTGTCGTGCTCGCCAGAAATGGAATGGCCGCCACCAGCCAGCCCCTCGCCACTCAAGCTGCCCTTGAGATACTTCAAGCTGGAGGTAACGCGGTCGACGCTGCCATCGCAGCGAACGCGGTGCTCGCGGTCACCGAGCCCACAGGCTGCGGCCTAGGCGGCGACCTCTTCGCAATCCTCTGGGACGCGAAGACGGAGAAGCTGCACGGCCTCAACGCCAGCGGACGCTCCCCGAAATCACTGACCATGGAGCACTTCAAGGAGAAGGGCTTGACCGCGATCCCGAAGTACGGGCCTCTCCCCGTCAGCGTCCCAGGCTGCGTAGATGGCTGGTTCGAGCTGCACGAACGCTTCGGCAAACACCCCATAGAGGCAGTCTTAGCGCCTGCGATCAAGCACGCGCAGGAAGGCTATCCGGTCACCCAGACGATCGCCTACTACTGGGGTCTCTCGGCCCCTAAGCTCGCGCCCTACCCCGGCTTCACAGAGCAATTCACCAACGACGGGCACGCGCCTCGCGAGGGTGAGATCTTCAGCAACCCCAACTTAGCGCGCACGCTCACACGCATCGCCGAAGGCGGAAGAGATGCCTTCTACAAAGGTGAGATAGCAGAAGAGATCGG
>JAPKBY010000163.1 GCA_028823185.1 Planctomycetota bacterium | reverse complement strand
TCCTTCGCCACAGTACCCATCCCTCGGTACGCACCTTCGAGATCGATTCGATAGCCATCCCGGCCGAGCACGTTCATCCTCGGGAGATCTTCGACGCTAGCCTCGGAGAGATCTTCTAGGCCAAGCTGCCCGCGCCACCGGTTGACATTGCCTGAGACTCCGCCGCCGCTGCCGCCGAGGATCGTGAGGTAGCACTCTCCTTCATCACCGACCTTGAAGTTGATCATTCTCATCTGCGTAGGTGCGAGCTCAGCCCAACCAGGAGGAGTGTCCCAGGACAATGGCATATCGCTGGGAGCTTCAGCTGGAGCAGAGGGACCAGCGCCGAAGCGCTCCCCATCCGACATCTTCCTCACCGGAGCCTTCAGAGCCGGCGCTGTCCTGCGCTCGGCATAGCTGACGTCGCGGGCCGGCTCGCCACATCCAGAGAGCAAGAGTAAAAAACAAAGCCTCCTCATCACCATTTCCTCACCAAGACATAGTCTCCAATTTCTATAAGTGCTCTACGTGATGCACTCTTCGGAAGTGCGCTCACGCGAGCGATAGCGCTGTCCACGAGATCCTTCGCCCGAGCCATCGCGACCTCAATACCGAGACTGACATCGCAAACATCGTGCAGGCGCGCGGCCCTTCGATCTAAATCGGGCACCGTATAGACCTCTCGGATCTTCTCGCGGATGGTTTCATCTGCGTCCCGATAGACGGCCAAGATAGGAAGCGTGATCTTCCCGTCCTCTGCGTCAACGCCGAGGCTCTTCCCTACTTTTTCTGGATCGCCCTCCAGGTCAAGGCAGTCATCAACGATCTGGAATGCGAGGCCGATCTCCCAGCCATAGGCAGCCATCTCGTCGCCATAGGCGTCGCGCTCTGAAGAGACTCCGCCCTCAGGATAGCGCGCGCCGAGCTCGCACGCTGAAGACATCAGACAGGCCGTCTTCGCTCCAGCGATGCGCTCATAATCTGCCTGAGGGAGATCGAAGTGATAGCGCATCGCGCTCTGTTCAATCTCGCCAACACAGATCTTCCTCGAGGTCTCTGCGAGCACGCGGCTGCAGTAGCGGTTGCTCAAGGTCAGCGATAAGCCGAAAGCGCGCGTATAGAGGAAGTCTCCGAGGAGGACCGCGACCTGGTTGTCCCAGCGCTGATTGACAGAAGCGACGCGCCTGCGCACCTCAGCTCCATCTAAGACATCATCGTGAACGAGCGTAGCCAGGTGAATCATCTCAATGACAGCGGCCATCGTAGGGTGCTCATCGCTGTAGGCGCCGGTAGCCTTGCCAGAGAGCAGCAGCATCGCGCCCCTCATCTGCTTACCTTTGAAGCGAGAGATATGAGCGAGCATGTCTTGAGCAGCAGGAGATGGGTCATGCAGCTCTCCCTCCAAGACCCTGTGGGCCTCCTCCATCATGGGCTTAATCGGAGACATCAAGCCTCGAAGAACTAAATCCTTAGCGGCCATTAGGTCCTGTCGGTGGATTCGGAAATCGCTGCGGCGAGTTGAGCGGGTGTGTTCAGGTTCATAGTTACATCTGTCCTTCTGATCTCTTCTGGCAGGTCTGCGACATCAAGCATTCCAATCATCAGCTCTAGCCCGTCCGTCCTTAGCAACGAATGAAAAGAGTCCACACGCCGAGAGCCTGCACTCAGAGCTGCACGAATCGGCGCAAGGCAAGAGCGCCTGTAAACGGCGATCAGAGGCTCTCTCTGCCCGCGACTAGAGAGCATGCACACATCGAGTTGGCGCTCGAAGGCGCGACGCAAGAGCGCAGCTGGAACTTCTGAGACGATGTTAGGCAGATCACAGGCGAGGACCGCCAGCCACTCCGCATCGCATGATTCAAAGCAGGAAGCGATCCCTTCGAGCGGGCCTAAGCCAGCGCCAGAATCTTGAACGAGCTTCAAACCTAGCTCAGGGTATTTCGGCTCGGAGCCGCAAGCCAAGACCACCTCGTCAGTGATCGCATCGAGCGCGCGCACCGAGCGACTAGCGAGAGTCTCCTGCCCGAACGAGAGGCTCCCCTTGTCCGTCCCCATGCGACGGCTCACACCTCCACACAGAACGACGCCTAACACCCTTTGACGCTCCGCTGCCTGCGCAGAGCCATGCGACCGCCCTTCCCGCATCCTAAGAAGCGGCCGCTAGGCGGCGCCTTCGTTTGAAGAAGGGTCGTCGTCTGAAGAACCCTCAGGGAGCTCCTCGGTCTTCGATTCATCCTGCAGGCCCTTCTTGAACTGCGTAACGCTTGACCCAACAGCTCTTGCGAGACCAGGGAGTTTTTTGGCGCCAAAGAAGACGAGTACCACGGCCAAGATCGGCCACATCTCAGTGAATCCAGGAATGGCTAGATACATCGGACTGCGTATAAGGTTGATGAGGTGAGGAGGAGCAACGACGACGTCGCTGCGGAGCCCCTATCTTAGATCACAGGCAGCCTTCACCCAAGCCCCGTGAAGCCTGTTGTCGCTCAGAGCGCCTTTTTAGCTTCGCATGCAGTCGTTTATTGAGCGGAGGAACCCATCCGCCACGGCTCGCCCAGGTGCCACCGCTTCGCCCCGAGCGTGCCCCAGCGCACCCAACCTCAAGCCCGCCAGCCAGAAGAGCGCTGCGGACCCCCTGAGAGACCGTAAATGTGGTCAGTCGTCCTTCCGGAGCGACCCGAGCGGTCAGATCACGCAAAAATGCTGGAGACCAGCTGGCGGGGTCCACACTTGGAGAAAAGGCATCGAGAAAAACAGCGTCGAATTGCTCATCCACATCAAGCGCAGCGACAACCTCGCTCGCTTCCGCGATGAAGAGCCGAAGCCTGAAATTAGGAGTGATCTCAACCCACTGCCCGAGATGATCGCTCGCTCTAGCAGCTCGCAGCCCCCCGTGAATGGCCTCGAGGCAATCGGGAGCTCCAAAGGGCGCCGCCGCCCTCCACTCACTAGCAGTCGCCATCTCTAGCCCAGCGTCCAACGCCTCCGGAGCGCGCTCAAGAGCAGTCACGTGAAGCTGTCCGGGGAGACCGCGCGCCATGAAGTAAGCGGCGGCCAAATTCCAACCTGGTGCCGCGCCGACCTCAAGTAGCCTAACGTGATCACCGCGAAGCAACCGATGTGGAAGGTCACAGCCAGAGACGTGTAGTTGTTGTGCCTCAGCCCAAGCCCCACCTGAGTCGTGACAGGATTGTCCATGCTCGGGATGACATAGAGTCGGACAGCCGTCAGCTGTCATCACCCGGCCCCAGCTAGAAGTCTTCAAGAGGGCTTTCCACATCGCTCACGGATGCAGCCTTCATCGCCTCGTCGAGAATGAACGTCACAGCAGAATCGGAGGCGTCAAGGCCTGGATATCCAGCCCTCAAGCGCGCTGCAGCCTCACCCAAATCCCCGCCAAAAAAATCAATGATCCTCTTAGCGCGCAAGGGAACACGATCCGTTTTACGCCACCTCTTGTACCGACTCGCATCAAAGTTCGATCGCCAAGCGAGCACCTCACCGCTCACATCAGCGCTCAAGAGCGTCCGCCCCTCATCGGCAAAGCAGAGCGAAGTGATCTCGGCTGCGTGGCCCTCAAGCTCGATCAGCCTCTCCTCGCCGCCGACATCCCAGATATAGATCTTGCCGCTCGCATCACCTGTAACGAGCCTGCGCCCGTCGGGGCGAAAGACCAAGCCGCGCCCCTCCGCGTCAGGCGGCCCGAAATCAGCCGCCAAATCGTCTGCCTTTCCGCTCGCCTTATACACACGAGCGGAGAGCTTCAAGCCGGTGGCGACGAGCGTTCCATCACTAGAAACAGCGAGCCCATGCAGCTTGCCAAGCCCGGCCACTTCCCACTCCATGGATTTTCTTTGGTCGGCGACATCCCAGAGGCTCAGAGTGTTCCCGGAGTCAGCGGTCGCGCAAGCCGTACCGTCTGCCGAGAGAGACACGGCCGTGACCGCGCGATCGTGCTCCATCTCCCATGATTCGGGCATGTCGCCATCGAGCCCAGACCATAAGATCGAGAGTCGGTCACGAGCTCCGCTCAAGAGATAATCGCCTCCTTGATCCGACGAGAGAGCCAAGATCTCACCGTCGTGGCCCTCGAACTCGCGCGAGACCTTCCCAGTCCTCAAGTCAAAGAGGCGGATGACACGATCAACGCCAGCCAAGGCGACCTCCTCTCCATGCAAGGTACCCGCGACCCAATCCTGCTCCGTTAAAGGGCTCCTTAAATCGACAGGCAGCCCAGGATCCGGATATTCGCGCACGACGGCGCCAGCAGATGTAACCGCGATCGCTTCAATTCCGCCCGGGTCCTCAGCGACGAAGAGCGCGCCTCCACCACCAGACTCAGAGATCGTCCGTCTGGAGGCTTGCCAATAGGGATCAAAGACGCGCACCTCTCCGTCTAGCGACCCACTAACGACTCGCTCATCCGAGAGCAGCGCCACACCACGAACTTCAGTTGAATGCCCCTCAAAGACGTGCACTTCACTCCCATCGGCAACGCTCCATGAGCGAACCGTTCCATCACGCCCGCCTGCATAGATGAACAAATTATCCCAACTAAAAGAGAGGCTGGTGACGCCAAGCGAATGACCTCTTAGGCGGTTAGAGAGCACATAGCCTTGACGAAATCCCCCCTCAGAGTCCACGGCAGCTGGCCCCCACAGGTGAACCTCCCCGTCTTCTCGGGCAGTCGCCAAGACCAATCCATCTCCGGAAAAAGCGATCGCGTTGACGCGCCCTGTAAACGCATCCAAGCGGCCGAGCTGGTGCAGGCTCGGCATCCCGAAGGCCTCATAAAAACGGTCTGCAGCCTGCTCGACGATACGCGCGGTCAAGCTGGTCGCATCATCATCAGGCTCCTCGGAAAAGGC
>JAPKBY010000162.1 GCA_028823185.1 Planctomycetota bacterium | reverse complement strand
GACTCCATGAACTCGATGTCCATCGTCTTGTAGTCATCATCGAAGTCGACCCAACGGCCGACACGAGTGATCACTGTGCGCCAATCCGAGACATAGCGCTGGACCATCGAGCGGCACTGCTCGTTGAACTTGTCGACACCGTGCTCAACGATCTGCCCAGCACCCGAGAGACCCAGCGCGTCCTGCGCCAAGGCCTCAATCGGCAATCCATGACAATCCCAACCAAAGCGCCTCGTGACTGGATGCCCGCGCATGTTCCAGTAGCGCGGGATGATGTCCTTGATCGTGCTCGCGAGGAGGTGCCCATAGTGCGGCGTCCCGGTCGCGAACGGCGGCCCGTCATAGAAGACGAAGGGCTCATTGCCCTCACGTCGCCTGTTGGACTCATGGAAGGCGTCCAACTCTGACCAGAGCTCGAGCACTGCGCGCTCCATAGCGGGAAAGTCCGCCTGGGGCGGGACCTTCTTAAACGGGCTCTCTTGACTCACTTGCTTGACTCCTTCAGGGCGGGCATCGGCAAACAGTCTGTGATGGTTAGATCGCAGGTGCAACCGCCCACCTGAACACTCATGTGGGCAAGAGCTCCTCCAGCGGAGTCTCGGCTACCAATCCAGGGCGTGCAGCTCGCTGACAATCCGTTCAGCGAGAGCGAGCGCTCGGCGCCCATCAGCCCCCGTAACCAGAGGCTCACGGCCGTCACGGATGCACTCCACGAAGGAGGCCAGCTCAGCCTGGAGCGGCCGCTCCTCTCCAGAGAGATCGAGCTCCTCAATCTTCAGGACACCGTCCCGCATCAGCGCCTCGCGCTGGGCGGGGTCCGCCATGTTCAAGGTCCCGGCCTCTTCACGGCGTGCGTCCCACGCAGGGCCCTTGTTGACCATGAGCCCATAGTTCTTTGTGAAATCGAGGCTCGCATAGCCCCCACTTGAGAACATGCGAAAGCGCCTCATCGGCGAGAGCGAGGCCCTGCTAGCCGTCACATTCGCTCGCGCGCCGTTCGCAAAGACGAGTCTGACCGAGGCCACATCTTCTCGATCCGTCAGGATCTCGCCGCCGACGGCGTCTACGGACACGACCTCGGAACCGATGAACTCCAGCACGAGATCAAGGTCATGGATCATGAGGTCATGAACGACCCCAACATCCGTCCCGCGAGGATTGAACGGAGCGAGCCGATGACACTCGATGAAGCGAGGCCTGCGCCCCTCCTTCAGTAGATGCCTCACGCCTGGCTGGAAGCGCTCGACGTGCCCCACAGCTAGGGCTGCGCCGCTCTTCTCAGCTGCAGCGAGGATCTGGTCTGCCTCCTCAAGCGTCGCAGCCAGGGGCTTCTCAACGAGCAGCGGGACACCGCGCTCCAAGAGCGGCACCGCGACCGCGGCGTGGAGAGATGTCGGGACGACCACGCTTGCGCAGTCAATCGGGGAGCTGAGGTCAGCCACATCTCTCGCGGCCTCACATCCCAGCTCTTCTGCCAAGGCCTGAGCGCGCTCGAGGTCGTGATCTATGACGCCGACGAGCTCCGCTCCGGGATATTCAGAGTAGATCCGAGCGTGAATCGTCCCGAGGTGCCCGACGCCGATGACGGCGACCTTCAGCGGCGCTTCAGTCATAGATCAAGCCTCAGTGATACCGAGGAGCTCAGCGCCAGCGCGGGCGAACTCTTCTCGAAGGATCTCGCGATATCGGCCCTTGTGACCCTTATCCGCGTTCTCAAGCGACTCCACGAGGTGGGCGACATGAGGTGAGCTGTATTCCGGAGAGAGCTTGAGCTCAGCCACGACCTGACTGCGCGGCTTGTCCCCGCGAAAGACGCGCCGGAACACATCTCGCAAGATCTCGATCTCCTCGTCTGAGACTCCTCCGCGGCTGAGACCGATCTTGTTCAGGTCACGCACTCGGCTCGGATGTCCCTCGACGATCGCATAGGGAGGAACGTCTTGGACGAGGCGAGTCAGGCCACCGACATAAGCGAACTCTCCGATGGTGACGAAGTGGTGAGCTGCCGCCGACCCTGAGATGTTCGCGCGGCGCCCGACCTTCACATGTCCAGCGAGGAGCACGTTGTTCGCGAGGATGACGCCGTCACCGATCTCACAGTCGTGCGCGATGTGGCTGCAGGCCATCAAGAGACAGTCGCTCCCTACTCGGGTCACACCTCCGCCCTTTACGGTCCCACGGTTAATCGTCACGAACTCACGGATCGTGTTCCGATCACCGATCTCTAGGTGAGTCTCTTCTCCTCGATAGGAGAAGTCTTGAGGGTCTCCACCGAGACTGGCTTGACCATGAATGGAGTTGTCCTCACCTATCGTTGTGAAGGCACCGGCGACCACCTGCGGGCCGATCTTGGTGCGATCACCGATCTTGACGTGCGCATTGATGACGACATAAGGGCCGACAATGACGTCCTCGCCGAGCTCAGCTGTGGGGTCTACGACCGCGGTGGGGTGAATTTGGCTAGCCACGTGATTCCTCTCCCTATGCGTCCAACATGGTGAACATCAGATTTGCCTCACACACAACCTTCCCAGCGACAGACCCTGTCCCTCGCACCTGTGCTGTCTGGCCTTTCATTCGTAGCGTCTCCACCTCAACTCTCAGCTGATCTCCAGGGGTCACTGCTCCGCGCAGTTTGACCTTGTCGATCGCCCAGAGGACAGCGAGCTTCCCAGTGTTCTCTAATTTCCGCAAGAGCAAGACACCTGCGAGCTGAGCCATAGCCTCTAGTTGCAAGACTCCTGGCATGATCGGCTGCTTCGGGAAATGCCCTTGGAAATAGGGTTCATTGACGCTGACGTTCTTGATCGCAACTGCCCGCCTGAAGCCATCGATCTCGATCACACGATCAATTAGCAAGAAGGGGTAACGGTGCGGGAGCATGCGCATGACCTCGCGAATGTCCATCTCTGTCTCGCGACGGACGACCCCCTTTGCCTCCTCGACCTCCATCTCCTCGAGCAGCTTCCGCACGAGGCTGGCGTTCATCTTGTGGCCTGAGCGAGTGGCGATGACATGCGCTTGGAGCTCTGCTCCCAAGAGAGCGAGGTCACCGATGAGGTCCAATAGCTTGTGACGGATCGGCTCCTTCGGAACGCGAGGGACTGCGCCCTCTCTTCCTAAGATCAAGGTGTTCTCTTCGTTCGCCCCCTTCCCTAAGCCGGCGGCTTGAAGCTGCTCGACCTCCGACTCTAAACAGAAGGTCCGCGCGAGGGCGATCTCAGAGGTGTAAGTGTCCGGAGAGAGGTCAACCTCTAAGGTCCCGCCCTCAACGCCAGGCTCATCGAAGGCTGCGATGTATTGAAGAATCAAGCCCGGCTGATCATTAGGGAGCGCGACGATGCTCGCATTCCCCTCACGGACATAGATCGGCTTCGTCAGCTTGAACTGCTTCGCGGTCGCACGCTGCTCGATGACCCCAGCCTTCTTAAAGCTCTCGATATACTCACGCGCGCTCCCATCCAATCCAGGCATCTCAGCGCCTGAGAGTTCGACGGTCAGATTGTCGACCCCCAAGCCGCTGCAAGCCGAGAGAAAGTGTTCGATCGTCTCAACTCTCGCGGTCCCGCGCTGCAGCTGGGAGCGACGCTCTGTCTCAGAGTAGTAGCCGATCTGCGCCGGAATCGGCTCCGAATCCGGCATGTCGGTCCTCACAAACTCAATGCCTGAATCAGGTGCTGCTGGCAGCACACGCGCTTGCACCTTCTCCCCTGAGTGCAGACCGATGCCTGCAAACTCAACAGGCGTGCGTAATGTCCGTTGCTGTCGCGTCAAGTCTTGTCTCCCTGGGAGGCCTCTAGCTCTTGAATCCTAGCCTCAAGCGCTTTGATTCGATCAAGGAGTCCAGGTAATCGACGTGATAAGGCCATCGTCTGTAAGAACTCAACCTTTGGTCTCGCAGGCAGGCCAGCATAATCAGCCCCAGGCTCCACATCACTCCACACTACAGCGCCGCCAGCCACCCGAGCTCCTGCCCCGACAGTGGTGTGCCCGACCACGCCTACTTTTCCACCGAGGATCGCTCCTCTGCCGACACGACTTGAGCCAGCCAACCCGACCTGAGCGATCAGCATGGCGTCCTCTTCCACGAGAGCGTTGTGCCCGACATGAACCATGTTGTCCAACTTTGCGCCGCGACAGATCCTTGTGCTTCCAAAGCGAGCGCGGTCGATGGTTGAGTTCGCTCCGACGTCAACGTCGTCTTCAATATTCACCGTTCCACACTGGGCGACCTTGATCCACCCGGCATCGCTCGGGTCAAAACCAAAGCCGTCAGAGCCGACGACAGTACCTGCACCCAATGTACATCTAGCTCCAATAGTGACACCTCGGAAGAGCTGGACGCCTGCTTGCAAGACAGTCTCCTCTCCGACGGAGGCCTCCTTTTCGACGATCACTCCAGGATGCAGGACAGCATTCCTTCCAATGCGAGCGCCCTCGCCAACGCTCACCAGCGCCCCGATCCGAGCCTCCTCGTGCACTTCAGCTGACTGTGCGATCACCGCGGAAGGATGCACGCCGGGATCTACCGCCGATTGATCACCTGCGAAAGCCTGGACGACTGCGGTGAAGGCGCTATTGGGATTCTCACAGCGAAGGAGGGTGAGGTCTTCTCGCTCCGACTCGTAGTCAGAGCTCACGATCACCGCCGCAGCAGCAGTCGTCGCGAGGAGCTTCTCATAGAGAGAGTTCGCGAGGAAGCTGATCTCTGTAGGCCCAGCATCCGACAAGGACGCCGGGCCGCTGACAACCCGCTCTCCGTCTCCGTCGAGGGTTGCGCCGCAGATCACTGCCAGCTCTGCCAAGGTCTTCGTCGTCATCTGTTGATGGTGTGCCATTGCTCGCTATGGGCAG
>JAPKBY010000161.1 GCA_028823185.1 Planctomycetota bacterium | reverse complement strand
CCCTCTGGCACAGTCTCGAGCTCGAGCTGTGTCCCCACGACTGGCGACAGCCGCTCGGGCGCGACATGCACCCACCATGCACCAGCGGGACCGACCTCTAAAACAGAGACAGCGGGGAGGAGCGCGCGCTTCTGTGGCAGCGCGCACGAGATGACTCCAAAGAGTGCGCCCACAAAGAGCGCACCGATCGGCCTTCGACGCGATGCCCACACGGCGAGCAGGCCAGCAGCGAACACCCACCAAGCTGTCGCTGAAATGCGCACAGCTTGCTGCACGGGACGCGGGAGTGGTCGACGCGTCAACGCTGGCGGCGCCGCCATCGGCGCCGGGTGAATCTCCTCAACTCGAGCGCTCCCTTCACCCTCGGCCACACGCAACTGTGGCGCCACAGAGTCGTCCACCGGCAGCCATGGGACTCGTAAAGTGACGGATTCAGAGGGACCCAAATCAACCAAGACCCGCGTTCTGACGCGCACGCCGTCTAAATGTAAGACCTTGAGTGGCCCCTCTATGCGGAGCTCTAGCTCACCGTCTCCTTGCGGCGCTGCAAGGAGTGCGAGGGCAAGACAAAGAGAGAGCGTCATTTCTTGTGCTCCGGTTCATCCTCTGACTCTCCATCCGCAGAGGTCGCTGCCACGGAGAACAAGAGCACCGCGACCCCGAGCGGCAACCAAGGATCCTCTCCCCCACCGCCCTGCTGAGATGCGACCCAATCCAAGGGACTCGCGGAGCGAATGAACTCAAACCAGCGCGGCAGCTCTGAGCCACCCCACGCCTCAAGTGCGTGAGCGTAGAGAGGTGCTCCAGAGATCAGGAAGAACCACAAGAGCGCGTATTGAACGCTCCGTTGAGCCTCTTTGGCTCGAGCAGCCGCAGCTGGCAAGAGGAAGAGGAAGAGAAGCGTGGGCCAAGCGATCTTCCAGACCTCGAGAGCAGAGAGGCCGCTCGCGAGATCAAGGTGCGCGGCTAAACCTAAGACACATAACCCCAACCCGAGGCCGACCGTCCAACGAGCGGTCCCTGTAGCGGCTTGTGGCAAGGAGAGGGTCGCGACCCATAAGAGCGCGCACCAAGAGAACCGAGAGCTGGCACCCAATGAGCCCTCTATGCCCTCCCAAGGCAGCAAGAGAGCCAATGAAGCGATCAAGCACAAGATCGACATCAGGGGAGGGTGTCCAAGCTCTCCTTCAAGAGGCATGGGCTGAGGGCGAGCGCCCTGTTTCATTTCTTCCAAAGCGGCACTTCGGGGACATCCCAGCGAACATCGAGCACCGCCCAATCTCGACCTTGCTTTGGATAGTCCTCCAAATACTCAGCGAGGTGCGCCCACTTCTGCTCCTCGGGCAGCTCTCCTGGATGCCCAGCGATCGGAGGTCGACCAAAGAGAACACCCCTAGATCCCTTAAGCCTGAGAGTGACCGCAGGACCGCCGACTCTCGTCGAGTCTGACTCCTCTGGGGAAATGACGATCTCCCCCATGAGCGCACGATGCTCGTAGCTGAGGTGGTCTTGCATGCTCACCGCGACGCTCAAGGCGTCGAAGTCCTTATCTCTTGGTAAATGATCTCCTGCCATGAGATGCCGTAGCTCATCACCAAATGCGATGAGCGGAAGCGGACCAAGCTCGTCAACTGGCTGCGGAATGGAGAAGCCTGGAAGAACGACGCCATCCCTTGAGACGCTGCGGAAGCCGCCATCAAACTGAATGCAAGCGGCCGCTCTCCGCAGGCGCACATCGACCTCTATCCCGTCAGGCCAGAGGATCCGAGAAGCAGAGACGCTTCGAAAAATCGGCAATGGCCTCAAAGCCGCAGAGACCTTCTCGATCTCGTTTGGATCATTAACGTCAAGCGGCCCGAGCTCTGACAAGCGCGCCGCGACAAGCTCACTCCACCCAGGAGGAGCAGATGCCCCTTGTTCGGAGCCGACGATCTTCGCCCGACGTGTGTCTACGAACTGAGACCCATTCAGGTATTGCTGCTGTCGTAATAACTCGACGCCGGTGAATAGAGCACCGGCGCCGAGTAGTAACGCAAACCAAGTTGGAACGCGACCTCTTCGAGAGATCTCAAGACTTCTCTTGTGCGCGTCCATAGACGAGGTGTTTAGAAAGGGTCGCCTTAGTTGTTGGCGCCGACCATGCGGGTCTGCTGAGCCTCAGCGACGGGTGCGCTGGAGCTCTCTGATTTTTGACCGCGGGTCGCCTGCTCAATGTAGAGGTCGATCGTGGTCTGGATTTCAGTGACCTCGTCGCGGCTCATTGAGACGGCCTTGCCAGCAGTCTGAGACTTGAGCTCATGGCCGAGGAGACGAGAGACGACCTTGAGGGTCGCGATGTGACGTTGCGAGGATGAGTCGCCGGAGCGCGTGGGATTCTTCATGGATCTTGTGTGTATCTGAAGCCTTAGTGTGGGGACGGACCACCGAAGCCAGTCTCGACGCGCGAAACTAAATCGGAGCGCGGAGAGGCGTAACACCTTCCGTTTCTACCGCAGGGTTGCTTTGATACATCTATGAGCCGCTCATCTCAAGGATCCGGACGGACAGATCTTCCGAATGGGAGCTCCGACCGTCCCCAATCCCCCCGAACTTTTCGTGGATTAACCCTCTCCCCGTTCCAAGTGACGGCCGTGGAAGCCATCGAGGCAGGGTCAGATGTGCTGGTTTCTGCCCCTACAGGGGCCGGAAAGACCCTCGTAGCGGAGTTTGCGATCCTTGACGCGGTCAAACGAGGGAAGCGCTGTATCTACACCGCCCCGATCAAGGCTCTCTCCAACCAAAAATTTCACGACTTCCAGGCTAACCCAGAGATTGACGTAGGCCTCATGACCGGTGACGTCACGATCCGCCCACAGGCTCAAGTCCTCGTGATGACGACGGAGATCCTCCGAAACGCGATCTTTGAAGACTCCGGAGCCCTCGATGGTGTCGAGTTTGTCGTCTTTGATGAGGTCCATTTCATGGATGACCCAGAGCGCGGCACTGTATGGGAGGAGAGCCTCATCTTTGCGCCGCCACAGGTCCGCTTCATCAGCCTGTCTGCCACGATCCCCAATCTAGAAGAGGTCGGTCAATGGCTAGAAGAGATCCGCGAACGACCCGTCGCGGTGATCAGAGAGGAGCGCCGACCTGTCCCTCTGGAACATCGCTTCTACACCGAGCGCAGAGGGAGCTTTGGGGTCGAGGACCTCGACCGGATCCGAAGGAGAGACACCTCCAAGAAATCAGAGCGAGACTCTCAGCGCTCAGGCCGTGGGCGCGGCGGTCGCCGCGGAGGTGGACGATCCGAGCTCGACTCTCGCTCACCGAAGCCCGGGCCTCTCTTCGACGAGCTAGAGGAGTCTCAGCTTCTCCCCGCCCTCATCTTCTCCTTCAGCCGCAAAGACTGCGAGCGCCTCGCGCGCGCCAATCACAGGCGCGCCCTCCTCTCTAAAGAGGAGTCCGCTCGAATGGAAGAGCTACAAGAAGAGCTCTTAGTGAAGTACGAGCTAGATCGAGAGTTCCTCTCCAGCGAAGTCCTCTCTCTCGCACGAAGAGGAGTCGGTTATCACCACGCAGGCATGCTACCCCTCCATAAAGAGCTGGTAGAGCAGATGTTCACATCTGGCCTCCTGCGCCTGCTCTTCACGACAGAGACCTTCGCGCTAGGGATCAACATGCCTGCGCGAACCGTCGCATTCAGCGGGCTGCGCAAATTTGACGGCGTCAACTTTGACTACATGCGACGCAGAGACTTCCTCCAAATGGCTGGGCGCGCCGGTCGCCAAGGCATCGACACAGAGGGACTCGTCTACTTGATGCTGAGCGAACGAGACCTCGCGCAGGCCCCGCTCGACCGCATCTTGAACGCAGAGCCTGAGCCGATAACCAGCCGCTTCAAGCTCTCTTGGTCCAGCCTCTTGCACCTCGTCTCACACCTCGGACGAGAGCGCCTGCCGGAGGCTTGGGACAAGTCTTTCGCCAACTTCCAAACTCGCGAGCGCACACCGAAGACCTTGAGGCGAGAGCGCCGCAGACAAGGCGCCCGAGTCAACGCGCGGCTAAACGTCTTGGAAGACATGGGCTACCTCTCCGGAGACGAACCTACACCTCGCGGCCTCCTCGCCCGCGCCCTCAACGGCTTCGAGCTTCAGGTCACGGAGCTCCTCTTCCGCGGGGTCCTCGAGTGTGAGGAACCGACCACCCTAGCTGTGATCTTCTCTGCCCTCATCTACGAAGACAGGCGTCCCGGTCCTCCGCGACGCACGCCCAAGAGTCCATACAGCTCTATCATCTCTCAAGTCGACTCGACCCTTCGCAAGCTGCGCATGCGAATCTCCGACGCCGACATTGATGACCTCCCCAAGCGGGCCGATTGGGGCCTGACGCCTATCGTCATCGAGTGGATGAACGGCGCGAGCTTTGAAGAGATCCAAGAGCGCTTTGAAGCTGGGCCCGGCGATGTCTGCAGGTCGCTGCGAATGACTGTGCAGCTGATGAGGCAGGTTCGCAGAGCCATTGATCCCGACTGGGACATCTATCATGTCCTCGGAGATGCGATCGAAGCCATGGACCGTGACGAGGTCGACGCGCGCCGTCAGATGGAGTCTTAGGGGCCCAGGTCATTATTTCCGTAGCCACCTAGGCTTAGCTGCGTACTAAATGGTGGCTGCTCTCACCAATTCAGATACAATCGGAGCTTGCACTGGCTGACCTGAAAGGTCTTTGAGGCTCTAATCGGCCCAGAGACGACTACAGGGCAGATAACTCAGAGCAAAAAGCGGCGCCAACTCCCCCCTCTCTCTCATCCGCGTTGCCTTCGTACGACTCAAGTTCAGAATCATCCCCATGCGCCTCTTTACCACGCTCGCACTCATCGCCTGCCTAGCC
>JAPKBY010000160.1 GCA_028823185.1 Planctomycetota bacterium | reverse complement strand
CGCGCTTTCTCACTATGCTGTCCTCTACTTGAAGGTTGTTCGTGAGCGCGCGCGCGCATGCGCCTTTGAGTTTTACAGAGTTCTGCCCCAAGGCTCCTATCCCGCGAATGGCGGCCGCAGACACGAACGGGACACTGTCTTGGATCAGACCTTCGATCGCAGCGAATGACTCATCATCGCCAACGAGACCTAAGAGCAAACAGCATTGAGCTTGCACCACGGGCTCGGTGTCATGCAGGCCTGAGCGGGCAGCGCCAGTGAGATTGTCGTCTCTGATTTTGCGCTCTACTAAAGTGCGGGCGCAGTAAGCCGCTCCCCAACGGAGCTGTGGATCTGGGTCGTATTGCAGGATCGATGCGATGCGCTCTGTCGGTGTGTCTGGGTGCTCGAGGATGGTGAGACCCAAGAGAGAGTTACCTACGAGGCGAGGGTCAGAGTCATCGAGCGCATCAAGGAGCGGGCTGAGGACGTCCTGATCTCTGGTGAAGCCGAGGGCGGCGGCCGCGATAACGCGGCTGTGTTGGGGACCAGCCTCTAAGACATAGAGGAGGTCCTCTTTGCGTTCGCGAGCCATCTGGGTGATGTGGTGCTCGAGGAGCTTCTGCTTACGAAAATCGGAGGTGTTGCTGGAGGCCCATGTCTTTTGGGACCAAGCCTGAATGGAGGAGGCCATGTCAGCGAGGAACTTCCCCAGTGGGACCTCTGCTATGGGCGTGGAACTGATGAGGGCAGGCTCGCCCGCAAAAGGGTCGACTGTCTGTCCAGTCTCAACGACAGGTGCAGTCGCGCACGAAGCGGCAAGACAGAGGAGTAGGGGGCGGAGTTTGCTCACGATAATCAGTGACGAAGTGGGTGCTGTTTTCTTCCCGGAGGCATGAGCTTAGCCATTAGGCGTCCCGGGTTCAGTGAACTTGGAGTGTCTTAGGTGAGATGATTTCCATATAGAGTCGTATGAGGACTGGTCACAGGCCTCTTTGTGAGAGAGGCTTGGGGAAGATATGGAAAGAAACCTCTTTGATCGGATGGCCCAAGAGGGCTTTGAGCGTGTGGTCGCGGTGCATGATCGGCGCTCAGGCTTACGCGGCTTCATTGTGTTGCATGACACTACGGCAGGACCTGCCTTCGGTGGTGTGAGGCGACGCACGTATAGAGACGAGGCTGAAGGGCTCGCGGATTGCATGCGCCTCGCGAGGACGATGACCTGGAAATGCGCGATGCTCGATCTGCCTGCGGGCGGAGGCAAGGCTTGCTTGCTTGACTCCGCAGCGGTCGATTGGGAGAAGGGGTATGAATACCTCGGCAAGGTGATTGAGGAGTTCGGTGGTTCCTATTACACCGGCCCTGACGTGGGGACAACAGAGCGGGAGCTGGGCTGGATCGCTCGCTCTACAGAGCGCGTGACGAGGCCAGGACCTGATGGTCCGATGGAGCTGGCGGAGTCGACGGCTGAAGGTGTCTTTCGCGGGATGGCTGAGGCGCTCTGCTTTCTTGATGGAGAGGAAGACTGGCCGGCGCGTCGCGTCGTCGTTCAAGGACTTGGGGAGGTCGGTTCGCGCGTCGCCCGCAGGTTGCGCGAGGCAGGCGCGCGGGTCGTAGCCTCGGAGGTTCGTGAAGAGCGAGCCCTCGAGGTGGCGCGTGAGCTCGAGCTCGAGCTCGTCAATCCGCGAGCGGAGTTTGAAGAGCCCTGCGACATCTTCTCGCCTTGTGCGCTCGGTGGAATCGTCCATGACATCACGCTCGCCCGACTTCGATGTCGCGTGATCGCTGGCGCTGCGAACAATATCCTAGCGAGGCTCGATTCAGGTGATCACTTGCATGAGCGTGGGATCCTGTATGTGCCCGGTATTTTGGTGTCCTCCGGAGCGCTGCTGCGCGGAGCCATCTTCCATCTCGAAGGCACTCGATTGCCGGTGAAGGTGATCGGCGCGCGAATCGGAAAGGCGGTCCGTGAGATCTTAGAAGTAGCGGGTGAGGTGGGTGATGCGCCCGTACGGGTGGCCCTGCGTGAAGCTGAGCGAAGGATGCGCTCGCGCTGGGAGGCTTGATGAGAGCCGCTGCGATGGTGACACTGCTCGTGCTGGGGGCGTTTGCACAAGACTCTCCTGATCAAGCTGTAGCTAAGGCTGACGAGACCTCTGGAGGGCTCGAGATCGAACGCGGGGAGGATCAGTTAGCACTGCAAATCCGAGCTGCAGAGGAGCTTGTTTATGTTGTCGAGGTAGACCTTGGCCCCATTAAGGGGATCTCTGTTGGGGATGCGAGATTCATCACCAAGGTTGAGGACATTGAGGGGGTGTTGGTCGGATCGATCGAGGGCACCTTCAAGGCCAGCCATTTGGGCTATAAGCTCGATCAGAGGCTTCTCTCGAGGCATGTCACCGGAGAGCAGCTAGCGCTCGAGTCATCTGACACTCAGCGAGGCAGCGAGAGTCGCCGTCGAGAGCTCCGCATCGGCCCTCGCGATGGAGAGTGGGTCTCTGAATATCGCTTTGATGGTCACTGCTCTGGCTGTAAAGACAAAGCTCACTTCGTACACCCGCGCTTGCCCTGGGATAAACCTGCTCACTGCAAGAAGTGCAAGCGTGGGAAGCACCGCGTTTGGCGCGACATGAGGAGTCGCGCTGTGCCAGCGCACACTCTGGACTTCTTGAGCGTTATCTACCTGTTGCGCTCGTTGATTGAATCTGGAGAGCAGCAGCTTCAGACCCCGCTCCTTGAGAAGGACCGGCTGTGGAATTTAGGTATGGAGATCAGCGAAGGGAGACTAGTTGAGGTGCCGCTCGGTGTCTTCAAATGTTCTCGTGTCTTGCTCCAAGCTGCGAAGCCGGAGTCAGAGCCAGAAGGCGGTGAGTTCAGCGGCCTCTTCGGAATGCAGGGTTCGCTGCACCTTTGGGTGCATGAAGAGACGGGTGTCTTGGTGCAAATTGACGGTGAGCTGCCGTTGGGCCCGCTGGACCTAGGAGTCAAGATTCGCCTGAAGGAGGCTAAGAACCTGATGGCGGAGTTTGCTCCAGCCGGAGGGTGAGCGGCTCAGCCGTCGTGCTCAGGTGATTCAAGCAGGGTCGCTTGAGCCGGTCCGTCTGCGATACGAAAGGTCGTGCCGGGCTCTTGGTGTTTGCGCTTGATGTAGGCCAAGACGACGCCGCTGTCTTGGGCGAATGAGTAGGCCCAAGTCGTGCTGACCCCCAGGTCGCGCCACTCGCCAGTGTCGGGATCTTCTCGGAAGAGTCGAGTCCCTCGGGGGATGGGGTCGTCGTGATCCACCTTCAGGAGGCAGAGGCGTTTGTTGAGCCCGCCATAAGTGTCAATCTTTGCGACGACCTCTTGGCCGATATAGCAGCCCTTGTCGAGGCTGAAGGCTGTCTCTAGCCGGGCCTCTTGGGGGTAGAGAGTGTCGTCAATGTCCTCTCCGGCTTGTCCGACACAAGCTTCTGCGCGGAGACTGTCCAAGGCGATACGCCCGATGGGTCGTGCGCCTGCTTCGACGAGAGCGCTCCAGAGAGCCTCGGCGTGCTCTGCGCCAGCGTCGAGCGTCCAGGCTGAGAGTCCAGCTCGTGCCGCTGGGGAGGCAAAGACGTCGATCCCGTCGATTGAGAGTCTCGCGCCGCCTTGTTCGGGGAGGGGCTCCTTGCAGAGCTCCGTGAGTCGCTCTCCTGCGTCAGGACCTGCGATCGTGATCGGAGCGTGCTGCTCTGTGGTCTCAGCGAGAACGACATCTTCGCTGAAGAGGTACATGTCCAGCGCCTGAGAGAGGAGGGCGGCCTCGCCAGCCTCGGTTGAGATGCGCAGCTCGTTCTCATCAGCGCGTGTGAGCTCAAGAATGAAGCGGACCTTACCCTTAGGGTCGAGCAAGAGGTTGGGGATGGAGTGTCCCACCGGCAGATTTCGCACCTCATTTGCTAGGAGGCTGTGGAGGAAGCTGCTCGCATCGGCTCCCGTGACGCTCAACGCGCCGCGGTCGGTCTCATCTAGAACCACCCACCCTGTGCTCGCTGCAGCGTATTCACCCGGGACATCTCCATAAGTAAGGAGGGCCCGAGCTTCGCCATCAGGGAGGAGGCGAGCGCCGCTCGCGGAGTGAATTTTATGAAGGGGGCTCTTGTTCACGATTTGTTCCTTTGGGAGCTTTGGAAGTTCTCCAGAGGCGGCAGGTTACAGATGCGCTGTGATTGGGCAAGCATCTCGGCAAGTCCTTGTGAGGAAATGACTTGGGATTCTAAGTGTAGGGCTCCGGGCTTAAGGGGGCACAGCATGGCACCTCGACGGCCTAAGATGGCGCATCTTACTTGTTTGGCTGTAGTTACAGTGTTTCAAAGAAACGCCCATTCCTGTGAGACGCTCGTGCTCTTGAGCTCGAGGATAGCTCTCGATTCAGGTTCTATTTGGCAGAGAAAGGCAGGTTCTTGTCGGGAAATCGATGAGTCGGCGGGCGATGAGCAATTGTCGCAATCGTGCAGGTGCGCGAAGCGCTGAGACTCGTCGAGCTGAAGCTCTGGAGCTGTCCTCTTTGAGGAGATTGATCCCTCTGCCGCGCTGAGCGCAGGGAGGAGTGACCTCGCCTCAAGATCCGGTTTCTAGGTTGAAGCTCAGATTCAATAGACCCGAGATGTCCCTAGTAAGGAAATCACACAACATGCGCTTGGGCCCTTGGAGGGGGATGAGCCTGCGACTACCATGTCGGCCTCAGAGCATTGATTCGCCCTCCATCGGTTCTCGTCGGGCGTCTGAATGCAGGCTCATTTCATCGATCTCGAAGAGCTGCTCCGCGCCGGCATGAACTCATGCTGTGGGCGGTCAGCTTTCTCCGCTCCTGGCGCCGGTTAACCGCCGCTTAAATCCTCGACTCCGCTTCGCACATGCGTCGCAATCAGATCAAAACAACTGCAGG
>JAPKBY010000159.1 GCA_028823185.1 Planctomycetota bacterium | reverse complement strand
GCTGCTCTTCCCAGAAGAGGAGCTTGCCGAGGATGCGCTTCTCCTCAGTGATGAGGTTGGCTCCCGGAGCTACGGGCGGAGGGAGGATTTGGGGGCCGCCGCCGCCACCGCCGCCGCCACCGCCGCCACCAGGCCCACCTTGATAAGCAGAGGCCGGTAAGCACGCGAATGTGAGGACGAGTAATGTGCCGATGGTGGGTCGAGTCATTGTTTCTTTTGCGGTAGGTGCGTGGAGAGTCGGGCGGGAACTCTGGAGTTTATTTGATCACACCTCGTGCTCTTTAGTTTCGTACTAATGGCTCGCTTGATCTGCACTTTGCGCCGCTACGTTTTCTGTGAAGAGGCGTAGAAGCAGCTCAGGAGGCCCAGGGTGGGCTTTTTGCACCTTGGCCCGAGAAGGGGTGAGGGAAGCTCCGCGTTAGGGAGCGTGAGCCTGGCAGGGCTCTGCAGGAAGAAGCCCCCGCATGGTCCATGATTGCTCATCCGGGCTTCGTTAGCATTCCGAGGTGAACGCGCCGACGGATGGTATCGAAGCTTGGGCTTGGTCTTTTCTCCATGCTCAGACTCTTAAGGGGAAGTTTGAGCCCGCTCCGCCGCCCAGCGACTTTAGCGGTTGGTGCGGCGCTGATGATTTAAACGAGCGATTGCGACCCGCTCGGCCTGCAGAGCTTCGCGTGCTCGTGAAGGCCCCTAAGACCCCACGGCCTGGAGCTATGGTGAGCGCAAAGGTCCGAGCTGGGCTCTTTGCCTCATTTCATCACCATGAGCTACAGGCGGCTGAGCTGTTCTGTTGGGCGCTCTTGGTCCATTCCGGGACTCCGATGGCGTTTCGTAAGGGGCTTGTGAAGCTAGCGACCGACGAGATCCGACATATGGGGATGTACCGCCGTCATGTAGAGCGGCTCGGCTACTCCATCGAGGACTTCGGCGTGAGAGATTATTTTTGGGAGCGTGTGCCAATGAGCGTGGGCCCAGCAGGGTTCTGTGCTGTCTTAGGCCTGGGCTTTGAAGGGGCGAACCTAGATCACTCCGCCATCTTCGCTGAGCGCTTTCGCGCTGTGGGAGACGAGGAGGGAGCACGCATTCAAGAGGTCGTTGGAGAAGAAGAGATCGAGCATGTCCGCTTCGCCGGTCACTGGTTCTCTGAGTTCACTGGTGAGGAAGGATTTGATGCTTGGCGCTCTCATCTGCCTGCGCCTCTCTCGCCCATCTTGATGCGGGGCCCGGTCATGGACCGGGAGGCGCGTCAGCGGGCAGGCTATGAGGATGGTTTCCTTGAGGAGCTCGAGTCGTGGCAGATGCGGTAGCTTGGATCCTCAACTTAGAGGCTGACTTTGAGCTCGCTATGCATGGGGCTTGGTCGCCACCACGTGAGCTCATGAAGCAAGTTGAGCTTGTTTCAAAGCAAGCAGAGCATCTCTTGAGCCCTGGCGATGTCCTGGTGAGAGATGGGGTCAAAGTTCCCGAAGGGACCATTGGGCGAGCTTGGTGCCCTACCCCGAGCGCTATTGCGCGTCTCATAGAGGCTGGCGCAACACCTGAAAAGGCGCCCTCGGTGGACATCCTTAAGAGGGTCAATGATCGCTCCTTCAACGCTTCCTTAGGACAGACTCTGCCTGGCGCCGCTTACGTCGTTGACCTCGCGAGCGCGAGAAGAGTCGTGGGAAGTCGGCGAGTTCCGTGGCTCTTGAAGCGCGCCTTCGGGGCTGCTGGCAAGGGACAGCGCAGAGTCGGAGAGGATGGCTTTATGGACGCCGACATCGCATGGGTTGAAGCTTCTCTACGCCAAGGTGGGATACAGATTGAGCCTCGAGTTGAGATCGAATTAGAGTTCGTGGTTCATGGCTTCATTCATGAGTCAGGTGCAGCAGAGATTCATGAGCCGCTCGTGCAAGAGTGTGATGATAAGGGCACATGGCTGAGCGCACGCCAAGCGCTCCCCTCAGAGCTCTCCGCTCAAGAGTCGGCTCAGCTGGACCAGCAGGCCTTTCTAGTGGCAGGAGATCTCGCGCAGGCCGGCTACTTTGGCCCCTTTGGCGTGGATGCTTATCGCTGGCTGAAGAGTCCGGGAGAGCGGGTCTTGAACTCTCGGGGTGAGATCAATGCGCGGTTCACGATGGGGTGGGGACTGTTTCTGGGTCGAGTGAGCTCCTGAGCCGCGTTTTAAAAGAGGCAGTGTTAAGTACAGCACCTCCTCGCGCCGATGGCTGGAGGGATGGCACCCAAAGCTTTAGGTCTTCAGGACGATCGGTCCGACAGCTCTCCCTACGAGATTGCTAATGAATTTCGTAGGCATTCATACGAGCTGAGGCTACGTCATGGTGTCTTTGAGGTGGAGGCGGGGGCGATAGCGCTCCCTGCGTCTGCTTACTTACCTGCGCTACCACCCGTAGATCCCACAGCTGCTCTGCGCGTGATCCGCGCAGCGGTCTCTTCCGTTCAAGTCGTGCTCGCGGTCTTGGTCGGTTGGTTGCTCCTCTTCAACTTCTCTGTGGTTCGCGGTCAGTCCATGCGCCCTGGTATAGAGGACGGAGATCGCATCCTGATCGATCGCTTCAGCTATATGTTTGGAGCCGTTGAACGAGGGGACATCGTCATCTTGGGATATCCGCTAGACCCGAGCCTCGATTACATCAAGCGCGTCGTAGGCGTCCCTGGTGATGAGATCCAAATCCTCGCAGGGAAGCTCTTCGTGAACGGCTTTGCTGTGAACGAGCCCTATGTCGATGACATAGATCAAACGAGCTATGTGGACATAGAGGTGGCAGATGGGCACTTCTTCGTCTTAGGCGATAACCGACCTCGCTCCTCAGACAGTCGAGAGTTCGGTCAGGTGCCTCAAGGGCTGCTCAAGGGAAAGGTCGACGTTCGGCTGTGGCCGCCGGCGCGCCTCGGACTCCTCGAGTAAGGGTTGCTCAGGCCGCCAAGGCTTCTGGGGTGAGGCTGCAGCTCGATCTAAGGCCGATTTTAAAGTCAATGTGCAGGATCTAGGGTTCTATGGGCGTGGGTTATTATGATTCTCGCTATGAGCACGATTAAGAATTTGAATCCGTCTACCGGTGAGCTCCTTGCTGAGATCACCTGCGCATCGTCTGAAGAGGTCCATGCCGCTGTCGCGCGCGCTCGCGCTGCGCAGCCCGCTTGGGAAGCGCTCGGCTTAGAGGAGCGTTGTCGTGTCCTGGCTGGGATCGCCGATGGGCTCACGGAGCGTGCTGATGAGCTCGCTGATCTCGCCACGAAGGAGATGGGCAAGCTGCGCGGAGACGCGAAGCGCGAGGTGATGGGCTTCACTCAAATGGTGAAGGCGGAGCTTGCGGAGGTCAGCGAAGCGCTCGCGCCGCAGTCTTTCAAGACAAAGAGCAACGCTACAGAGCTCGTGCGCATGCCGCACGGCGTCGTCGCTGCGATCACGCCTTGGAACTTCCCTGTCGGGATGCCGTTGCAGATCTTGGGGCCGGCCCTCGCAGCTGGAAACACCGTAGTCTTTAAGCCTTCCGAGCACGTTCCGCTCACGGGTCGGTTGGTCGCAGAGATCGTCCAAGCCTGTGTGCCAGAAGATGTGCTCGTGCTCGTGGAAGGCGCCGGAGAGACGGGGGCAGCGCTCGTCGCTGCTGACATTGATATGGTCGGCTTCGTGGGGAGTCGTGAGACGGGCAAGCGCATCATGGAGAGCGCAGCGCAGGGCTTGAAGCGGCTCGTCTTGGAGCTGGGCGGTAAGGACCCGCTCGTCGTCTTTGCAGATGCCGATCTCGACGCAGCGGCAGATTGTGCTGTGAGTCACTCCTTGCGAAACACCGGGCAGGTCTGCTGTGCAGTGGAGCGCGTCTATGTTGAAGAGTCCGTAGCCGCTGTCTTTGAGGAGAAGGTCGCAGCGCTCGCGGCCGAGTGGAAGCATGGCGATGGCTTTGATGAGGCATCGAAGATGGGGCCGCTCGTGAGCGAGGGCCAGCGAGACAAGGTCGTCTCACAGGTAGAGGGCGCGGTCGCAGAAGGCGCGCGCCTCGTGATGGGCGGCAGTTGCCCGGAGGGGCCAGGTTGGTATTACCCCGCGACCGTCCTAGCTGACGTCGCCTCCGACCAGCGCATCTCTCATGAAGAGACCTTCGGTCCGGTCGTCTCCCTGTCTACCTTTGATGGTTCAGAGGAGGAGGCTGTGCGGCTCGCAAACGACACGCCTTATGGCCTCGGTGCTAACGTCTTCTCTGGCGACACAGAGCGTGGCAGCCGCGTCGCTGCTCGCATGCAGGCAGGCCAAGTCGGTATCAATCAATACCTCGGCGGTGCTCCCGGCACGCCTTGGGTGGGCGCGCGTCAGTCAGGCTTCGGCTTCTTGGGTGGTCCAGAGGGACACCGCCAGTTCACCTGGCCTAAGTCGATCTCACGCCCCGTCTAGGCTGACTTTCAGCCGTTCCATCCCATCGCCTGAGAGGGCGGGCCCTCGATGCTTTCGCTGAGCTTGAAGCTGTCTCCTTCATAGACATAGCTGAGAGAGCGACTGCCGTCAGTCGGGCAGCAGTTAGGGTCGTCCACTGCGTAGAGAGGGAAAGCGACCTCGACGTGATCCTCCCAGACCGTGATGCGCTGGTGGCCCATGCAGCCCTTGAGGTTTGAGTCAGCGACTTCACAGAGGTTGTGAGCCTTCCACGCGCCCTCTGTCCACTCTAGTAGAAGGAACTCTCCATAACGGCCTGAACCACAAGAGGCCGATGTCAGCGCTAGCTCTAGGTCGCCGTCTCTATCTAGGTCGCAGATCGTCACGCGCTCGATGGGTTCACTGAGCTGCTCCGGAGTGAGCTCAAGTGTCTCTCCATCTCCCCATGTGATGGTATGGATCGGAGCGCACAAGCCCTCGCTGCAATCAGAGAGCACGCGCAGCTCCATCTCGCCAAAGCTCAAGACATCGCTGCTGCGCA
>JAPKBY010000158.1 GCA_028823185.1 Planctomycetota bacterium | reverse complement strand
ACGGAGTGTTGTAGAAGGAGGCGAGGTGCAGCATCTCTGTCGCATCTCCAGCCCTAATACTCCCAACGACAACAGGTAGGTTCGGACTTGAGATGTCTACGACCTGCAGGTTGCTGACAGAGTCACCATCATTCTGTGTTCGCTCGCTTAAGACATATGCGTAGTCACGCTCCCTCGTACGAGATCCCCCCTGAGCCTCCGCTAGGTCAACATGCGAAGCGAGCTCTAGGCCTCGATAGGATCGCTCTCCAGCTCTCCTTGTTCGAGCGCCCCTCGGAGACAACACCTCTGGCGCGCTGGGTTCGGTCACATCTACGATGAAGAGGCCGCGATCTCGATCGAGCACTGTCGCGATGTTGCGTGCCATCGTCCGTGATTCCTCTCCGGTGTTCATCTCGGACCTGAGAGGACGGCTGTACTGAAAAAGAACCTTCACCTCGCTCGCCGCATCGAGCACGTACGGGTTCACGTTCAGCTTTGTCACAGACACGACCCTTGGCGCGATCGGTGCCCTCACATCGACGATCACGAGCCCCCCAGGCCCGTCCGCGACATAGGCCCACGGCCACTGCACATGCACGCCTGATGCATCAAACATCGGGAGGACGCTGACCAGCTCTATCTCAGAGGGGTCAGCGAGTGAGAATATCCGGAGCCCACCTTCTCCATCTGCCACGTAGAGATAGTCACCTGCGATATCCATCGCCTTTGGCCCGACCGTGGCTTCAAAGTCAGTGCGCTTGGGATGAGTGGGCTCACGAACATCGATCGTGTGCACCCCTCGCCCCCCCTCTGCTGCGTAGAGGAAGCGCGCGTGCCCTTGATGGTCGTCGCCGAGGATCTCCAAGGCGGTGACATCTGGCAAGATCACCTTCGCGAGTGGGACAGATTCAGCGAGCGCTGCACGGTTCAGCGCCATGACCTCAATCCCGCGCTCGTCAGCGACGAACGCCAGCTGCCGCGCCAAGCGGAAGTTCTCTGAACCTATTCCCCATGTAGCCGGACTCCGGTGACATTCGACACATGAGCGAGAGGTGGGTCGCACAGAGTGTGTCTGATGGTGAACCATCGTCATCCCAGAGAGGCCTGCAGAGGTCACAGGCATCTCTTGGTCGATGACCAAATCTCCATCTGCGTCCGTCACCGACCCCATGGTCGAGAAGCCGGTCATGTATGGGGCCAAGCGACCAGACTCATTCCAGCCGGCATAGAAGCTCTTCCAAGTGGAGAAGACCTTCTCTTGCGTCGTCACCCACCCTGCAGATTGCTCACCGCTGAGCAGGTCGAGCTGTGTCAGAGACTCATTACGACTGAAATGGAAGCCGAGGAAGTTCACATTCCACCCAGCGTGGCAGGCATAACACTCGAGCCTCGCATGGTCGCCAGTCATGGACCGCGCACCCACTGGGTTGTATTTGTCGTGCTCTGGATCTACGACGTGTTTGACCTGAGTGACGGGATGGCGTGCCCCAGTGACCTTGCTCGTCAGCCAAAAGCTGTCGCCCTCGCGCTCGACGTTTTCGATCGCGACCCCCCTCTCAGTCCGGAGAGTCGCGAGATGGTCGATGTCTCCATGACATCCCTCGCATGAGATCTCCACCGCATACTCCATCTGCCCGTGAAGCTCTCCATCCCCCATCACATCGTTGATCGTGTGGCAGTCGATGCAGTGCATTCCTCTCTCGTGATGAACATCAGGAGGTGTCATCTCTGGGTCCTTCAAATAGAAGGTGCGGTTGAGCGGCGTGTCTGTGGTGCCCGGGATGTCTGGCCCACCAGGCGCCCCAGGTGGGAGCTGGCTCAAGCCGCGAAAGTGGAGCCCGATGGAGGCGTCTCCATAGTGACAAGTCACGCAGGTCTCCGTCGCTGGAGCGCGAGTGATCTGATGTCTCCATGGATGTCCAGGCTCTGTCTTAAGAGCTCTTTGATCAGCGCTATCCGACAAGCCATCTGTCGCATATCTCACGTGGCAGGCAGCGCAGCCTTCTCCACGATAGTCGCCGTCAAAACCAATCCGACCGCGCACCGCCCTTCCCTCGGAATAGAGATGACACTGCATGCACTCCTTCCTCGCGAGATCGGAGAAGTGGGATCCGATGCCTTGCCCCTTGCGGTCTTTACGGAAAGCTGGGACCTGCACGAGCCTCTCGACCTCACCCCCTTCGACGCCGAGGCCGGAGACGTTAAAGATCGAATAGCGCGAGCCCTTCTCTTTCTGTAATCCCATCTCGTAGTAACCATCCGAGAGATGACCTGCGGTCGTTCCATGCAGGCTGGAGTGAAGGTTGCTGACCTCCGTTGAGTGACACGTCCCACATGTCTGCTCAACGATCCGAAGGTCCATCGGATTATGAAAACGTCTCCAAGTCTTGTCCTCGGTGAGACTGGCGACGCGCTCGTCTCCATAAGGCCTGCGAGCGGGCTGCACATGTGACTCGAATTTATTGCGAGTCGTGTTGTCGCCCCCATGGCAATCAACACAGCTCAGCTCATCCCATGGATGCATCTCTTCTATGCCGGTGTGACAGTAGACGCAGCTTGACTCCTTCAAGACGGCTGTCTCTTGAGAGACCGGCGCTCCGACCACAGGAGCCGTCATCGCGACCCATAGAGCCAACGTAAAAATAGACTTCAAGGGTGAGGTCACTGCTCAGGCGAGGAGGCGCTTCAGCTTCTGGCCTTTAGCGTATTCGGGTTTCGCACCCAGCGCGTCACAGGCGCTGTACATGGCATCGATGGTTCGGACATCGTCTTTCACCACGCGGCCCTTAGCAAAGCCCGGTCCCCACGCCACCCCAGACACATAGCGCAGATCCTCCGAACCATCGCCGTGATCTAAGCCTCGTCGAGAGTTCAGGTCTTTGTCTCGTCCAAACTCGGGCAAGACAAAGATCGCTGTTGAGTTTGCGAGGACAGGGTCCTCTTTCACCGCTGTCCAGATCTCTCCGATCGCAGCGTCATTCCTCCGGATCACCTCTGAGTAGGCGGAGAAGCTGCCGTGCGCGACGTCAGCGTTCTGAAGGACAACCCCGGTCAGCTTTGGCTTAAAGAGGCTGACCAAGTTTCGCGCCACGCGCAGCGCTTTGCCGTCGCCAGAGCCCGCTCCAGTGAGATCGCTCGTCCCACGAGTCAACTCATCCAAGATGTACTTCTCTACCTTTGAGGCATTCTCTGCAGCCTCTCGATTCACTGCGGCGTCTTGCTTGCGCCCGACGCTCTTACGGAGCGTGTCCAAGAGCTCCTGCTCAGAATCTTCCATGACCCGTGGCCGCCCATAAGCGTCGAGCAGATCTTTGAACTCCTTGTTGAAGATCCCATCTCCATCGAGGGTGTTGGCGCCGTACTTAGCTCCGTAATCAGCGTGTACAGAGTATGAGTAATTCGTCTGCTGTGGCCCGCCAGATGTCGTCACCCAGACATCACTCTGCTTGAGCTCGAGCTCCTTCCTCAGATACTCAAAAATGGTCGGGTCAGTTCCACGTGCGTTGTCTCGAATGCCCCGCGCCTCACTGACACCCGTAAAGATCGACATGGTCGCGCCGAAGTGACCGAGATTAGAGGTGCGCATCTTCGGGTAGAGGACGCCTTCATCTGCCATCGCCTGGAGGTTAGGGATGTTGCCTGGCATACCAAAGGTCTCACGTGTTCGAACGCCGCCTGCCATGGCGATAAAGATCACATGTTTTATCCCGGGCTCTCCCCCTGGCTGGGTCGCAACGCTACGACCCGAATTCGGTCGCTGTCCGTCCTGAGCTGCACCCCAGCCACCTAAGCTGGCGAAGGCACCAGCCACGGCACCGGCCCGCAGGACGCCTCTTCTATTTGTTTCAAAGCTCATGAGTTAACTCCCTTAGAAACGATGGTACTCCGGATGTGAGAGGAGGGCATAGATGATCGTAGAAGGCTGACATGAGGGCTCATTTAAAGCAGCTGATACAGCGCTGAGCTCGCCAGGAGACGCCTCTCTCCCGAACAAACGCTTGAAAAGCTCCTTCGTCCATGCGTCCCAATCGCCGAGCTCTTGCTTATCAGGTATTGGGACCTTGCCTGAGTCGATCATCAGCCTCGCTAATATCGATCGCAGGGGAGCAGAATCACCTAAGCCATCGAGCGCCTCACGCATTGGCTCCGCCTCTTCAGGTGTGGGCTTCCTCCCTAAGAGGTCCACATGCATCGCATTCACAAAGGCTCGGTTGGAGAGCGGATGACGCTCTTCCAAACGCTTCGTGTACGCCTCTGAAATAAACCACTGGCGCACGATCTCACAATAGGAAGCGGGCTGCTTGTGGAAGGTGCGTGACCATTCGGACAGTGGCTTCTTCTCGCCAGGTTTGTGGACGAGCCGCACATACTCTCGCTCAATGAACTTCCTTGAGAAGTCTTTGCTCTCGAGACAGATCTTTATGACGTCAGACTGACTGTCACCAAGATGGCCGAGGAACATCCCTTGCTTTCCGTCATAGAGAGCTTTGCCAATCTCGAGATCTCTCTGCTTCTTCTGAACAGTCATCCCCGTCAGCTGCTCCATCGCGACGGTCACGAAGGTGTCGGCCCCTGGGTTCCGCATCTCAAAGCTCGGCGAGAGCACGATGCGGTAGATTCCATCTCGAGGGTTCAGTCGCCCCTCGTGAAGCTTCTGAGGCATCGAACGTACGCCATCCGTCTCCGGCCTGAAGTTATCGAGGAGCATGAAGAAATAGATCTGCTCCTCGAGCCATGTCTCCCAAAACTCCAAAGACCCCAAGACCTCATCTAGATAATCACGGAGGCCTCTCCCGAGCCAGCGCTCACGCTCTAATGGAAGCGGCGGCCTCCCCAAGAGATCCAAGCTCACCGTTCTGAGAACATGCGGGCTAATGAGATGTGCGGGCTTCGCTACCGTGCGCCCGTCTTGATCGTCAGCCTTAGGCTCTTGAGCCACTGCGAAGCCACACAGCGCGAGCGCGACCCCACCGAACAAGTTGAATCG
>JAPKBY010000157.1 GCA_028823185.1 Planctomycetota bacterium | reverse complement strand
TCCCGAGGGTGGATACGGGACGGAAGGCAGCTGTGGTCTGGATCGGGTTGTTGCAGGAGCAACCCGAGCTCGCTTCAGGTGTCAGCAAGAGGCCGCCGGCAGGGATCATGTTGAGCCAGCAGCCGCCACGCAGCGCCGCCCAATCATGACGCTCTTGGGTCAAGGGATCGTACATCCCGTGGTTGTGGTCGCGGAAGAAGAGGTTGTTTGCTGAAGCAGACATCGTCCCACAGCCGCGACGCGTCGGGATCGGGATCTGCAGGGCCTCTCCGGATTTAAGATCGAAGACTCGCTCTTCAGCGAAGACCATCCCTCCAAAGACGACGGGGTGCTGGACCTTGCCGCCGTGGTGATCCTTGGCCCAGCCAAAGTCTTGGTTCCAGATTCGCGTTCCGTTGTCCGTGTTGAAAGCCTCGAGCTTGTAGCCGCCCTTTGAGCCAGTGAGCACCAAGACGCCGTCTTCGACGGTGGTGTAGAGGCAGTTTGAATAGGGCCGGAGGTCGTGTTGCTTCTCCCACTTCTTCGTGCCATCAAAGAGGTCGAGAGAGACGAGGTGTTGATCGGTGCCGTTGCGATCGACGAGGCGCCCCTTGTCCAAGCTCACTTGTGAGGGGGCGCGATCCTCAGCGAAGTAGAGCTCGCCCTCTGAGATCGCGATCGAGGAGTGAATGACTACGCCCTCTGCGTGTCTCCAAAGCGTCTCACCGGTCTGGGGATCCATTCGGAAGAGCTCTTCACCGAGCACTTGCTCGAACTCCCAGCCGCCACCGTCATACCATTCGCCGCTGCGGCCGCGGAAGATAGCTTCATTGCGAGTGATGGAGCCGATGAGAGCGCCGTCTACGAGAGCGAGGTATCCCCAGACTCGTTGGGCGTCGCCGAAATGCTGCTTCTTCGGAGCGGGGATCGAGTGCTTGTGAAGGATGTCTCCGCTCCCGCCCTCGATGATCCAGCAAGAGTCACCGACCGCGACATAGAGGTTCTTGTCATCACAGACCATGTTGGTCGAGTCGCTCTTCACGTTGGTGCGGATGAGGTTCGGGACCTCGACCGTCCACAGAATCGAGCCGTTGTAAGCGTCCATGCCGAAGATGCGGTCGTCTCCTTGCACATACATGATCCCTCCGGAGGAGAGAGGGGCCGGGTTGCGAGCGCCGCGGTCGCGCATGGGGCGCGGCCCAGGGCGTCCGAACCAAGCGATCGTCATCGCGCCGTTGACGAGCTCGTCGTTGCTCGAGGAGGTGTTCGCGGCGTTTCCATACTGTGTGGTCCAAGAACCAGCGCCTTCGAGGGCTGCGCGATGAAGGACCTCAACGCCTTGGCCTTCGTCTTTACGAAGGAAGGCGACCCCGCCGTTGGGAGTCAGCAGCCTGCGGACCTCTCCGCCTGCTCCGCGCGGTCCCTCATCGAAGGGAGCGCCTGCTGCCACGATCAAGTTCGCGAAGTAGTCGCCATAGGCGAGGTTCTTTCTCTTCCCCTTGTGGATCGTGATGCGCGAGCCGTAGAGGCCGGTGCCTTTTAAGTGAGCGCGGGCCTCTCGCATGAGCTTGGAGCTCGATTCGATGCAGACGATCTTGAGGTCAGAGCGCGTCGCGAGCTCATAAGCGAGGCGTCCATCACCTGCTTCAAGCACGAGGGCCCAGCCTCGATCGCGAGGTGTCTCGGCCAAGATCTCTTCGGCGAACAGAGCTAGAGCGCGACCGCGCTCATCGTCTGGGTAGGTAGAGGCACCCGTCGCGCGAGGGGTCAGCTCATAGTTGAAGGCGGTGTCTAAGGACCAGGTCTGTGTCTGAGTAGGTCGACCATCGTCAGCCACGCCAGAGATGAGGAAGTGGTAGGGGACCTCAAGTCCGAGGCCGGTGAGCGTCAGCTGGTGCTCGGTCTTTGGGGTGAGGGATCGAGCGCTAGACATGGGGCGGCCGGCAGCGGTCGCTTCGATGATCGAGGGTGTCGGGACCTTCGTGCTCCATGAGACGCGCGCTTCAGTAGGAGAGAGATAGCGGACGCTAGGGCCGGAGCTGAGCTTGAGCTCTTTAGGGAAGAGCGGCAGCTTGGCTGCATGACGTTCTGCTGCCTCAGACGCGTACATCGGTCGGTCGTAGAGCTGGAGCTCTTGGACACGAAGCGAAGTGAAGTGCTCACCCGCGTCGTCTTGCCACCAGCCAGCGGCAGCGAGCGCCGTGACGGGGTTGCGGATGGGGCCGAGCTCTCCGCGCACAGCGCCGACCTCTTTTCCGTCGACGAAGAGGCGTTGTGTCTTTCCATCGTAGGAACCGACGACGTGGTACCAGCGGTGGTGCTGGATGCTCGCGCTGGAGGTGACCCAAGTGAGCGGGCCGGGGTTGTCCTCCGAGGAGAGGCCGAATCGGAAGCGCCCGTCTTGCCAGCCAAGGACCCAGCCGGAGTCGCGCTCCTCGTGTTGGTCAAAGGCTGAGGCTATGCACCCAGCGCCTGCAGACTCTTCTGCGTAGATATAGCTCTCGATCGTGAGAGCTGCGCTCGGGAGCCCTTGGGTGCCAGGGCTTAGCAGCGCACGCCCGGTGCTTCCGTCGAAGCGGGCGCAGGCAGGGATCATCTCTGCGTGCAGAGACGCGCCGCCGTCCAAGTGGGCGCTCTCCGCAGCGAGCTTGTCATCAAAGACCCAGCTCGCCTGAGCCGAGGTCTGGGTGTTAGGGCTTACGACATCGAGTGATGGGTGAGCGTCCACGCCTGCTTCATAGAGAGACTTGACTCGTTCCTCTGTGAGCGCTTTTCTCCACAGGGTCAACTCGCTCACCCAGCCCGTCATGGGGTAGGTCTCGTTGTCGTCGTGATATGCGCCGACCTCTAAATATAGATTGGGTGGATAGTTGATGGCGCCGCTCTGCAGCTCCGATTCGACATCTAAGGATCCATTTACATAGATGCGAGTGAGCTTGCCGTCATAGGTCGCGACGACGTGATACCACTCGCCGCTCTTGAAGGAGGTCTTCCCTGTGAGGTAAGTCAGCAAGCCATCACCGTCGTCAGCTCCCTCAGTAGAGAGGCCGAGGCAAAACTTGTCTTGCACATACCCGAGCAGCCAACCCTTCTCGAAGCCGCCGTTGTCCTGCATGGCGGTGATGATCGCGCCCCACTGCAGAGGCTGATCGATCGTCACCCAGGTCTCTGCGCTGAAGGTCTTCTTGGGGAGTGCGCTAGAGGAGATGCCTGCGTCGATGACCGCGCGGTGTGCGGGGCTTGAGAACATGAGCGCGCCAGGGCCAGCTGCGGCTGAGACTCGCGCTCCTCCCTCTAGGCGCAACGGGTTCTTCTTCCGCAGGTCGCTGACCTCGTCACCTTCAACCTCGTCAGGGTGGAAGGTCCAGCTGGCGTAGACCTCATTTGGTTTGGGGTCTTGGAACGGGGCGGCCGCGAGGATTAAGAGGGCGAGCGTGATCATTGTCCTTGCTCCACATCGTTGGGGTTTCCGAAGCAGTGAATGGCGCCAGTGTCAGTGCTGACGTAGAGGCGACCGCCAGCAGCAGCGAGGCCATATGCCCGTCCGTCTACTTTGGCGCTCCATACCTTGGCGCCATCTTTGGTCGAGTACGCCGCGATGCTGTCTTCGCCGCCAGCGATGAGGGCGTCGCCAGCTAGGATCACGTCTAGGGGTTCATCGCAGACGCGGCGCCAGAGGATGCACTCGCGCACGGCGACCTCGATCTCTCCGAGGCGCTCGGCCGAGCGCGCGAGCTCTTTCTCCGCGCTCCTCTTGTCAGCACCGGTGAGCGCGCCAAGAGATTCAGTGAGCTTGCCTCGGCGCGTGTTCAATTGCCCGCGCTCCTCTGTTAGCTCCAAGAAGCGCTCACGCTTCAGAGCTGAGAGCTCCGTGGTGGTGTGGAGATAGCTGACTCCACGCGTCACGATCATGTGTTGGCCTGCGAAGCTCGCGACGTGCGCGCCGCTCTCGTTCGCTTCTGTCATCGCGCCGGTCTTGCCAGGACCGAAGACGAGGTCGTCCTTGGTGACGAGGGCGAAGGTGCCGCTGTTTCCTCCAAGCTGCCGCAGACGTTTCCCGTCGCGGCGGTCGAAGACATAAGGGGTCGAGCGGCTCGCCGGCACGAAGAGGTGGTTCTTGCTCGCGAGCAGATAACCCTGCGGAGCCATGTCGCCGTAGGAGTTCTTCCAGATGGTGTCTCCGTTTGAGACTTTGAGCGCGGCGACATAGGAGGTCTCGGAAGGGAAGAGACCAGCTGTCACGTAGGCCACGCTGTTGGAGACGACCACGCCTGTGCGAATGGGCCAAAGCGAGATCATGCGTCCGTTGCCGGGGACGCGCTGATCATCGGGCGCGATGCGCTCTTTCCAAATGAGCTCACCATTGGATGCGTTCAGGCAATAGACGACGCCGTCATCTGATCCGGCGATGAGCTTGCCCCCTACGATGGTGGGGGTGAAGCGGACAGGCGCTTCGGTGTAATAAGACCAGAGCTCTTCACCTGTGGCTGCGTCTAGGCAGTGGATCTGTTCGTCAGCAGAGGACCCGAAGAAGACGCGACCGTCAGCGATGGAGACGTAGTAGGCGCGGTCGAACCAGAGCCTGGGGGAGAGGTTGACGACCTTGTTGTAGAGGTCGTGTCTCGCTGGGCCGGGCCATGCGTTCTGGGGCCTCCCAGAGTCAGCGTGCACCCACTCTTCAGTGAGGGGGAAGGATAGGTCGCGTGAGCTCGCCCCAGAGCGGGCCGCGTCGCCGCGGAAGGTGGGCCAATCGGGTGTCCCTAGGGTCGCTGCAGCTAGGATGAAGGTGAGTTGGAGCATGGGCAGGTCAGGAGTTGTGGAGGGATCCGTCGCGTAGCCACAGGGTACGCGCTGCTCGAGATTCTGGGTTCAGAGAGTGTGTTGCCATGAGGACAGCGCCGCCGTCAGCGGCGTAATCGCATAGGAGGTCGAGAATGAGCTGCGCAGAGTCCGGGTCGAGGTTCCCTGTGGGCTCGTCTGCGAGGACGAGGCTGGGGCGGTTGAAGA
>JAPKBY010000156.1 GCA_028823185.1 Planctomycetota bacterium | reverse complement strand
CAAAGGCTCAGATGAACTTCGTGACGCCCGGGATTGAGATCGGGCGCATCTCAAGATCGCTCCACTCATAAGCTGCGGGTGAGAGGTCGAGCTCGCTGTTCAGCGCGGCCTCGCGCGTCACGCTCGCTCCGGTGTATGCAGCCATGCGACCCATGATCGCCATCAGCGTGCTCTCACACATATAGTCACCATTGTGAATCACCTCGCCGGCGCGGATCGCCTCGAACATGCGGTTGTGCTCGTTCTGGTACATGTCATCAGGAGCATCACCCCTGTAGCGCCAGTCCTCAGCGGCCCAGATCCTGGCAGCTTGGATGTTGGCCTTACCCTTCGTCCCGTAGATCCAATCTGAGACGTCGCTCGCCGCTCCTGAGATCTGCCTGCATGAGCTGAAGGCGCGCACCCCATCTTCCCACTCATAAGTGGTGTTGAAGTGATCGTAGATGTTCCCGTACTTCTCATCCGTCCGTTGAATGCGACCACCAGAAGCGACGCACTTCGTCGGGTAAGAGCCCTTCGTCCACGCGATCTTGTCGAGGCTGTGGATGTGCTGCTCGGCGATGTGATCTCCGGAGAGCCAGCCGAAGTAGAGCCAGTTGCGCATCTGATACTCCATGTCACTCCACTCAGGCTTGCGACCTTTATGCCAGAGGCCACCTGTGTTGTAGGAGGTCTGCATCGCCGTGATCTCACCGATCGCGCCGTCGTGAATCCTCTTCACGGTCTCTTGCTTTTTGAACTCATATCGATAGCAGAGTCCTGAGACGAGAACAGTGCCTTGCTTCTTCGCCTTGTCACACGCCGCCCAAATGCGGCGCAGGCCGGGGCCGTCGGTCGCGACCGGCTTCTCGACGAAGAGGTGCTTGCCCGCGTTAACGGCGGCCTCAACGTGTAGCGGACGGAAGTGAGGGGAGGTCGCCAGGAGGACGACATCGCAGTTGTCGATCACTCCTTTATAAGCGTCGAAGCCGACGAATTGATTCTCAGGCGTAACGTCCACGCGGTCAGCGATGTCCGCCGTTCCAGAGAGCGTACGCAGCGAGTTCTGCAAGGCGTCGGGGAAGGCGTCAGCCAAGGCGACGAGCTTTGTGTTGGGGTCAGCGCGCAAGGCTTGCGCGGCAGCGCCAGTTCCACGTCCACCGCATCCGACGAGTCCAACCCTTAAGACCTCCTTGCTCTCGCCGCGGCGACCTAAGACCGGCGTAGCTCCGAGCGCAGCGGCTGCTGTTCCTGAGACGAGGAGGTCACGACGGGTGGGCTTTTGAGGATTGTTCATGATGGAGTTCGAGCCGATGTGAGCGGATCTCAAAGAGGGGTGGCTGTATTTTCAACGCAGCTCAAGAGGAGCGCGCTACTTGTCGCCTGGCGATGCTAGAGACGATGTAGCCATCATCTGCCTCAACCCCTGGGTCGCGCAAGCCTCCAAATCTATGTTTCCTTCGCTCCACAGGCTGCCTTCCGTGCACGGCAGCTCTTTGATCAGCTCGATCCCCGCTTTACCCATCACGCAGAGCGCTGAGGCGAGCGCATCGGCTGTCGCTCCATCAGCAGCGATCACCGTCGCCGCAGGCGAGCTAGTGAGCGCCCACCCGGTGCGCGGATCGATGATGTGAGAGCGTGAGACGCCGTCTACGGTGAATGAGCGCGCCTCTCCAGAGGTCGCGATCGCGACCTCGCTGAGCTCGAGCCCCCAAACAGGGCCCTCTTCACCCAGAGGTCGCAGCGCGACCTTCCATCCCGCAGCGCCAGGCGGAGCGACGCCGATCACGAGGTCGCCGCCGCCGTCCAAGAGCGCGCTCTCTATACCGTGCTCCCGTAAAACGATCATGGCCTGATCCAAGGCGTCCCCCTTCGCTATCGCTCCGAGGTCGATCTTCATCCCGCTCGCGAGCGTCCTCGCTTCATGTCCTCTCATCTCGACCAAGCTCATCCCCACAGAGCCTGCCGCGGCTTCGATCCGCGCACGGGTCGGCAGCTCTCCGCTCCGCCTCGCTCGACGCCAGAGGCGCACATAAGCACCGACCGTCGGATCAAAGGCTCCATCCGTCAGCTCTGCGAGCTCTCTAGATCGCACGAGCAATCTCTCAAGATCTCTCGAGAGCAGGGTCCACTCTCCCACGGGTCGCGCACAGAACCTCCGAAGCTCACTCCCCTCGTCGTAATCACTCGCGACGTCTTCTAACGCTGTGATGCGATCCAGGGCAGCCTCCCAAGCGACGCCTGCGACCTCGGCGTCGCTCGCATAGAGGGAGCAGCGAAAGAGCGTCCCCATCGCCGGGGCTTCATAGTGATAGAGCTGAAGCTCTCCGCGGTGCTCACCGCTAACAGCACAAGCAGCGAGCGCCAGGCTGATCATTCCAAGTCGAAGGTGCATATAGACGTCCCAGGGAGCGCTGGGCGCCCCACTATGATGGCAAAGGAGGGTCAATCCACGGAATGAACAACCCGACCTCACCCTCATGATTTATAACGCTTGTTCGTTGGAGGACTAAGCCTCCTCAACCCACCCTAACAATGCTCGCTCTCCTCTCATTCCTCTGTGTCCTCTCAGCGACCAGCGAGGCTCTCCTCCCCTCTGCTAGCAGCCTGCAAGACGTCGCCGACGAACAAGACTCGATCTACCCGCCGATGCCAGCTGGTTTCCCTGCTGCGCGCAAGATCGAAGGAGCCTCTGCCAAGCTTGAAGGAGCGATGACTCCGTACGCAGAAGAGATCCCTGGCAGCGAGGTTCACTTCCAGATGACCCCGCTCAAGGCGGGGAGCTTCCTCATGGGCAGCCCTGCAGAGGAAGAAGACCGTGAGGACAATGAAGGGCCCCAGGTTGAGGTCAGCCTCGACCCCTTCTGGATCGGCACACATGAGGTCACCTGGGACGAGTATCAGCTCTTCCAATTCAAGCTCGACATTCAATCTCGCACTGGCGGCGAGGTCGTCGCGACGCCGCAAGATTCATGGGCTGACGCGGTCAGCCGCCCGACGCCGCCCTATGTGCCCATGGACTTCGAGATGGGCGTCGAAGGCTTTCCAGCCATCTGCATGACTCAGTTCGCGGCGCGCCAATACACGAAGTGGCTCTCATACAAGACCGGCCGCTTCTACCGCCTCCCGACAGAGGCGGAGTGGGAGTACGCCTGTCGCGCAGGCACGACGACCGCCTACTCATTCGGGGACGACACCGATGAGCTCGATGACCACGCGTGGCATTTCGACAATGCCGACGATCAATACCAAAAGATCGGTCTCAAGAAGCCCAACCCCTGGGGCCTCTACGACATGCACGGCAACGTCGCTGAGTGGGTGCTCGACGCCTTCACCAAAGACGGCTATGCCTTCCTCGGAGATGAGGCCGTCCACGCTCCCCTCAACAAACCGATCGAGCTCTATCCGCGCACGGTGCGTGGCGGCTCGTGGGATGACGACCCCGAGGTGCTGCGCTCTGCAGCGCGACGAAAGTCCAAGAAGGGCTGGAAGGTCCAAGACCCTCAGCTCCCGAAGAGCATCTGGTACCACACCAACGCGACCTTCGTGGGCTTCCGCTTAGTACGCCCCCTCAAGCAACCGACGGCTGAGGAGATGAGCTACTACTGGGAAGCAGACCGAGATAGCATCCGTGAGATCCAAGAGAGACAGCGCCAAGGTGGCCGCTGATCCTAGAACAGAGTTTCCCCCACTAGCCAAGCCCCCCATGCCTGAGACTCCCATGCCTAAGAACAGCGCCAAGCCCACCCGCCGGACCATCATCCAATCCTCCGGGACCCTCGCCGCAGCGAGCATCACCCCCAGCGCGCTCTTCAGCCAAGACGGACTCGAAGCTGTCAGCACAGGACGCGCGCGCGGAGACGAAGAGCTCGGCATCGCCCTCATCGGCTGTGGCGGTCGTGGAACAGGCGCGGCTGGACAAGCGCTCTCCACGGCAGGATCTGTGAAGCTGATCGCGATGGCTGACGCCTTCAGCGACCGCCTCGAAGGATCGCTCAAGACCCTCCAGAACAACCACGCCGAGAACATCGACGTCCCCGAGGAGAGGCGCTACACGGGCTTCGACGCCTACAAGCGCGCGATCGAAACTCCCGGCGTTGACGTCGTGATCCTGACCACGCCTCCGGGCTTTCGCCCGATGCACATCGAACACGCCATCCAGAACGGCAAGCACGTCTTCATGGAGAAGCCCGTCGCCGTCGATGGCGCAGGCATCCGCCAGGTGCTCGCAGCAGCGGAGGTCGCCAAGTCTAAGGGGCTAAAGGTCGGCGTCGGACTTCAACGACACCACGACCCGAAATATCAAGAGGCCGTCAAACGCATCCAAGAAGGTGAGCTCGGCGACGTCCTCCTCTATCGCTGCTATTGGAACTCTGGCGGCGTCTGGGTCAGGCAGCGACAGGAGAGCCAGACCGAGATGGAGTACCAAATGCGCAACTGGTACTACTTCAACTGGCTCTGCGGCGACCACATCGTCGAGCAGCACATCCACAACTTGGACGTCTGCAACTGGATCAACGGCGGCCCTCCGGTCCAAGCCCAAGGCCAAGGCGGACGCCTCATTCGTGACGGAAAAGACCACGGCGAGATCTTCGATCACCACATGGTCGAGTACACCTACGCCGACGGCTCCAAGATGCTCTCTCAATGCCGACACCAGCCGAGCACTTGGTCGAGCGTCAGCGAGCACGCGCACGGCTCGAAGGGCACAGCCAATGTCTCTGGTGGCCGCATGGAGTTCACCGACGGGAGCTCTTGGCGCTACCGCGGCGAGACCCCCAACCCCTATCAGATCGAGCACGACGTGCTCTTCAGCGCGATCCGCGCCGGGAAGCCGCACAACGAGATGGACTACGGCGCATCCAGCACCATGACCGCCATCCTCGGACGCCTCGCGACCTACTCTGGCCGCTCTGTCTCCTACGAAGAGGCGCTGAACTCATCCGTCGAGCTCCGTCCCGAAGCATACGCATGGGACGCAGCGCCGCCGACATTGCCCGACGCTGAAGGCATGTACCCGATCGCACGTCCTGGCGTGAGCAAGCCCTA
>JAPKBY010000155.1 GCA_028823185.1 Planctomycetota bacterium | reverse complement strand
GAGTTTTAGCTGGCGACAACAGTTCGCAGGCTCTGATGCCATACTAGGGCGATGCAGGCTCGCTCCTCTTGGCTCCTCTCACTCGCGGCTCTCGCTCCCCTCGGGTGGGGTCAGGAAGTGGGGGACGATCACGCTGCGGAGATGGCTGCGGGTGTGCAGCTCTTCAAGGAGTCGGTGCGGCCGATCTTTGTTGAAGACTGCCTCTACTGTCACGGCGGCGGAAAGGTAAAGGGGGACTTCGACCTCTCGGTCAGAGAGCGACTCTTGGAAGAGGGGCTCGATGGACCGCGCGTCTCGCCCGGTGACCCCGAGAACAGCTGGCTCTTGAAGTTGGTGCGACACGAAGAGGTGCCGCACATGCCAGACAAGGCGGACAAGCTCGCCGATGAAGACATCAAGGCGATCGAAGAATGGATTCGCCTCGGCGCTCCTTATGACAGGCCACTCGTCGACAACGAAGAGGGCGGCACTGGGATGGAGATCACCGAGCTGGACCGCTCATGGTGGGCGTACCGGCCACTCGAACGACCCGAGCTGCCGCTCGTCGCTCGTGAAAACGGCCGACCCATGGCTAACGGCATCGATCACTTCTGGCGCTCCAAGCTCGATGAGGCTGGCGTTTCACCTGCCGGGCGCGCCGACGGCGCGACCCTCGAGCGCCGGCGGTCCTTTGCTCTCTGGGGTCTCCCGCCCGATAGCGTCGAACGCACCACCGACGAGATGCTGAATGACCTCCGCTTCGGAGAGCGCTGGGCACGGCACTGGCTCGACATCGTTCGCTTTGGTGAGAGCCATGGATACGAGCACGATTACGATCGGCCTAACGCCTGGCATTACCGCGACTTCATCATTCGCTCCTTGGCCAGCGACCAACCCTATGATGAGTTCCTGCGCTGGCAGCTCGCTGGCGACGAGCTCGCGCCGGAAGAACCCGACGCCTGGCGCGCAACCGGCTTCCTCGCCGCAGGCACACACTCCACACAGATCACGAAGAACCAGGTCGAGAAGGAGCGCTACGACGAGCTCGCCGACATGGTCGGCGTCTTCGGCACCAGCATGATGGGCACGACCATCGGCTGCGCACGCTGCCACGATCACAAGTTCGACCCGCTCCCGACCCGCGACTTCTACCGCCTCTGCGCCACCTTCACCAAGACCGTGCGCTCCGATCACGAACTTACGATTCCCAACGAAGCCCTCGCAGAAGAGATCGCGCGACACGACGAGACTCAAGCCGCGCTCCAAGCAGAGCTCGACGCCTACGAATCGGGAGAGCTCACAGCGCGCTTCGAAGAGTGGCTCAGGGAACCCAAGCTGGACGGGCGGGAGACCTGGAAGTCGCTGGAGTTCGAGTTCATGACGTCAGAGGGAGGCGCGACCTTCGATCGGCTCGACGATGGCTCCATCCGTGTCGGCGGTCCAAAGGCCGACCATGATGTGCACGTCTTCCAGGGAGCGAGGGTTAAGGGTCCCGTCACGGCCCTGCGCCTCGAAGCGCTCGCAGATGATGGGCTCGTGAAGCGCGGACCCGGCCGCGCGGACAATGGGAACTTCGGCCTCTCCGACATTCAGATCTTTTATGAGCACGGCGGACCGCTGGACTTCTTCCTGAGAGAGGAGCCCGAGATCACCGCTGCGCGCGCGAGCTTCGATCAGGCAGGACTCCCCGTCACCAACGCCATCGACGATGACGACTACAGCTGCTGGGCCGTCGATCCAGAGTTCGGCAAAGACCACGCAGCGGTCTTTGAGTTCGCCGAGCCCGTGTATCACGAGGCCGGGACGACCTTCACAGTCCGTCTCAGCTACAAGAACAACGTCCGGCATCAGATCGGCAGACCGCGCCTCAGCGTCACCGGCAAGGAGGGCGGCCTCCCCCTTGATCTTGAGGCCGAGCCAGCGGCCATTCAAAGGTTGCGTGACGGCGCGACGCTCACAGACGCCGACCGAGACGCTCTCTTCGTCTGGTACCGCAAGACGGACGATGCGTGGCTGTCCCTCAAGACAACGGTGACTGAAAACGCTGCCAAGCGCCCCGCCCAGAAGAAGGTCACCATGCTCGTCTCGAGCGAAGGGCTCCCTGCTGTGCGTCTCCACACACAAGGAGGCGACTTCCTCGAAGAGACGCACCTTTTGAATCGCGGCGACCCGGGACAGAAGGGCGACATCATGACGCCGGGCTTCCTGCAGGTCATGACGGGCAAGGAGGAGGGGAGTTGGCTTCAGCCGGCGCCCGAGGGAGCGCGTACGCCGCACCACCGCGCCAACCTCGCACGCTGGCTCACTGATCTCGACGGCGGCGCCGGCGCACTCGTCGCGCGCGTCATCGCCAACCGCGTTTGGCAACACCACTTTGGACGCGGCATCGTCACGACCCCCGATGACTTCGGCATCCAAGGCAACGCACCCACCCACCCCGAGCTCCTCGAGTGGCTCGCTGTTGAGCTCGTAGAGAGCGGCTGGAGCCTTCACCACCTCCACCGACTCATCCTCGAGAGCGAATGCTGGAAGCAGTCATCGGAGTGGAGCGATCGCACAGCCGAGCTCGATCCGGAGAACGAGCTCCTCTGGCGCTTCACACCGCGACGTCTCGAAGGAGAGGTCCTTCGCGACTCACTGCTCGCCGTCTCTGGTCTCTTGGATCCGACGCCCTTCGGGAAGGGGACCCTCGACTCGATGCAGAGGAGGCGCAGCGTCTACTTCACCGTCAAGCGCTCACGCATCGTCCCTATGTTGCGTGCCTTCGACGGCCCCGATGCTCTCGGTTCTCTCCCGGCGCGAGCGACGACCACCGTCGCACCCCAAGCGCTCTTCCTCATGAACGACCCGGCCGTTCGCAGCTGGGCTGAGCACCTCGCGGGCGCGCTCGCCGCTGAGTCCGCCGTGGACTCCGGAGTCGTACACAGCGCTTGGGATCGCATCTTAGGCAGAGCGCCATCAGCGGAAGAGGAGGCTGACGCGGCCGCCTTCCTCGGCGCACAGACCGCTGCCTACTCTGACCGAACTGCTGCCATCACCGACCTCTGCCAAGCCCTCTTCGCCACCAATGAGTTCGCCTACGTCGATTGAAGAGCCAAACCTTGAGAAGCTGATAACTTGAACGCCATGAAGAACACACGCCGAGAACTTTTGAAGACCGCTGCCGCGGGTGTCTGCGTCCTCACTTTTCGCCCGCCTGCGCACGCAGCTGGTAGCCTGAAGGAGTTGCGCTTCGGCATGTGTGCAGATGTGCACCAGGACGTCATGCACGACGCCGACAAGCGTCTCGGCGCCTACCTCAAAGCCATGGCGGAGAAGCACGCGCACTTCGTCGTACAGATGGGGGATTTCTGTCAGCCCAAGGAGGCCAACGACTCCTTCCGCGAGGTCTGGCAGAGCTGGGAGGGAGATCAATACAACGTCGTCGGAAATCACGACATGGACGGCGGCGCCAGCCGCGAACAGTTCCGTGAGTACATCGGCATGAAGGAGGGCTACTACACCTTCCTTCAAGAGGGCTATCGCTTCATCGTCCTCGACGGCAACGACCGCCACGAGGGCGCACCTTCCGGTTACGCGAGACACGTCGGCGAAGAGCAGCGCGCTTGGCTCACAGAGGCTCTCGCGTCCACGACCGAGCCGGTCGTCGTCTTAGTCCACCAGAGCATCGAGAACGTCAGAGGCGTCGACAATGGCGCTGAGGTGCGCGCCATCCTCGAGGCCGCCAATGAAGCCGCCGGCTGGGGACGCGTCCTCGCTTGCTTCAGCGGACACCACCATCTCGATGACCTCGTCGAGATCAACGGCATCCACTACATCCAAGTGAACTCCATGTCCTATAAATGGGTGGGCGGCACGCAGAAGCACGAGAGCTATCCGGCAGAGGTTCACGCCGAGCACCCCTGGATCGAGTACACCTGCCCCTACGCGGACCCGCTCTGGTCCTTCGTCACGATCGACCCTAAAGGCGAGCTTCGGATCGAAGGCATCCGCTCGAAGTGGGTCGGCCCCTCGCCCGAAGAGCTCGGCTACCCAGAAGGCAAAGACACGCGAGGCATCACACCGAATGTCTCAGAGCGCGAGCTCAGCTTGGAGATAAAGGAGAGCGAGTGAGCCCCGAGCCCACAAGACGCGAGCTCCTTCAGTTCGGTGGATATGGCGCCCTAGCGGCGGGCCTAGGCCCCAACGCACTCCAGTCCGACGGCGGTCAGACGATGGCTTCGCGCCCCGGACACTTCAGCGGCGCAGACCGGGTCATCTGGATCTTCATGAATGGAGGTCCGAGCCAGGTCGACACCTTCGACTATAAGCCGGCGCTCGAGCGCTATGACGGCAAGAGCTATGACGGCTTCGACAAGCTGACGGGCTTCTTCCCAGAAGAGGTCGGGCCGCTGATGAAGTCACCGTTCAAGTTCGCTCAGCATGGCGAGTCAGGAACTTGGATGTCTGAGCTCTTCCCGCGACTCGGCCAGCGTGTTGACGACATGGCTTTTATGTATGGCTGCCATGCCGAGTCCAACAATCACTCGCCTGCGCTCCTGCATATGAACACCGGAATGCCGCGTGCTGGCTTCCCCTCGGTCGGCTCTTGGGTGCTACATGGTCGCGGCTCTGAGAACGACAGCCTGCCGGGCTTCGTCGTCATGACGGACACGAAGGGCCGCGGCTTGCCGAAGGGCTATGCGCAGAACTGGAGCGCAGGCTTCCTGCCTGGCGTCTTCCAAGGCACCGCGCTGGCTACGCAAGGTGACCCGATCGCGAACCTCGTGCGAACGGCGGGCATGAGCGAAGAGGCACAGCTGCGCCAGCTGGACTTGATCAGGAGGCTCAATGAGCGTCATGGCGATGAGGTCAAGCTGCGCTCGGAGCTCGAAGCGCGAACGGCCTCTTTCGAGCTCGCTCGAAGGATGCAGAGCTCAGCTCCCGAAGCGCTCGACGTCGACTCAGAGCCCGCGCACATTCGAGAGCTCTACGGCCTCGATGATCCGCGCTGCAAGGAGTTCGCGCGCCAGTGCATCACCGCCCGTCGCCTCGTCGAGCGCGGCGTGCGCTTCGT
>JAPKBY010000154.1 GCA_028823185.1 Planctomycetota bacterium | reverse complement strand
ATTACGACCAGCCGCCGATGAATAGCGGCAATGGAACCATCGTCGATGGCGTCGAGCTCAACTTCCAGTTCTGGTTCAGGGACCCAGGAGTGGGCTCAAACTTCAACCTCTCCGATGGTCTCAACGTCACCTTCTGTCCGTAGAGATATGCGTAACTTCGCCACCTTCTTCTTTGCGTCCACTCTCTTCGCTGTGATTTTGTGGCCGGCAGTGGAGCTCTCTGCTTACACGACCTTGGGGGGGACGCTCCCGCAGAGCGAGCGCAGCGTTCGGCTCTACAACAACTTCGCGGACCCGACGGCGAATGATAATGATGTGGAGCACCCCAACTTTCCGGGTGCGCTCGGCGCTGAGGTCGCGATCTGGAAGGCCTGTGTTGAGTGGTCATCACGGCTCTATGCAGATGGGACCGGTGACCCCGCCCAGAATGGCAGCCTCGGTTCTGGTGGCGCAAACTTCGACACCTTCTGGGGTGGAAACGCCAGCAGCGTTGGCGGATCAAACGACAACATCATGTCTGCTGTCACAGCATGCAGCTCGGGCGTCTTGGCTTACTGCGAGACACCAATCTCAAATGGCTGGCGGATCAGGTTTTGTGAGTCACATAATTGGAGCGACGGTCCGGGCTACGACGTCTTCGGATATTGCCTGCAGGGGGTCGGTTGTCATGAGTATGGGCACGCCCTCGGGCTCGGCCACTCAGCCTCGAACCCAGCGACGATGTACCCGACGATCTCAGGCTCTGGAATTGGGCAGCGATCGATCTATTCAGACGACATTGACGGGGTCCAATACTTGTATGGGCTGACGAACTCGAACAAGTGTGAGATTACAGCTGCTGTAGTGAGCGGAGACACGATCACGATCACGGGGAATAACTTCTCTTCGAACAACAACGAGGTCTGGTTCACGAGGGATAGTACGACGAGCTCAGGCAGTGACCCGCGGCTCAGGGTGCAAGGTCAGAGCTCAAGTGGTGGGTCGATCTCACTGACCATTCCTAATGGAGCGGGCCCCGGAGTTGTCATGGTGAAGCGCTCTGGTAGCGGTGGAGATGATCTCTCCAACCCCTGGCCTTCCAGCCTCATTGAGCTGGGACTTTGTGATCCGGACATCTACTGCACAGCCTCTGCGAACAGCGTCGGCGGCGGGGCCTCTCTCGTTCCGGGTGGGTCGAGCAGTCTCAGCGCTGCGGACCTTAGCTTTGATTGCTATGGGCTCCCGGCCAATCAATACGGGATCTTTTACTACGGCGCAGGGCAGAGCTCGAGCCCCTTCGGTAACGGTGTGCGCTGCGTCGCTGCTGGCGGCGTCGGCACCTTCCGATTGCCAGTTCTGACCAGCGATGCATTCGGCAGCGTCACTTATGCCTTGGACTTCAACGCTGCGCCTGTCGCATCAGGCCCAGGTGCGCTGACGGTAGGCAGCACCTGGTACTTCCAGTATTGGTATAGAGATCCCGCAGCAGGCGGCGCCTTCTTCAACCTCTCAGATGCAGCTAGCGCGACTATTTGTCGCTGAGATCTAGCCCTTGAGCTGACGGCTGTTCGCGATGATTCGCGTAGAGAGCGCGCGCCACGCGAGGCCGCCAACAATGACTGCACCGCAGGTGATCCATATCGCGGTCTCAATGGAGCCGGTGTCGTCATAGATCGCGCCAGTCGCGAGAGCACCGATCGTGAAGGAGACGTCAACGAGGATGAACTCAAAGGAGAAGGAGCGCCCCCTGAATGCGTCGTCGATCTTGCGTTGCCAGCCGGTGGTCGAGGCGACCCAGAGCGCGCTGCCCCCGCAGTGTGCGAGGACGATCGCGCCTAAGGCGAGGGGGAGTGAATTGAGCGGAGCGAAGAGGGCATAGCCGAAGGCGCCGACGAAGTAGCCGAGGAAGATCTGGCGCAAGAGCGCTTGATCAGAGCCACCGGAGAAGCGGCGCGCCAGCAGAGGGCCGATGCCGGTCCCGAACCCACGGGCCATGTAGAGGAGGCTCGTCGCGAGCCCCGCGGCGGCTGCGTCCGCTCCGAAGAGTGGGGCGAAGCGGACCTTGCCGATGATCGAGATCATCACGACGAAGCCACCGCATGCGCCCCAGAAGAATTTAGCGAGGGCGAAGTGAAGCGCTTGATGTTCGTGAAGGTGCCGGACCGCCCTTCGAATGTCTCTTAAGAGAAAGATGTCAGCCCAGTGAAGGGGCGCCTCTGGCGTCGGAGTCGGCGGCAATCGCAGCCGGATGACGAAGACCGCCGAGACTAGATAGGTCACCGAGTCGATGAGGAAGACACCCTCGAGGCCGACGACGGTGAGGAGCAGGCCGCCGACGCCAGCGCCGACCGCGAGCATGACGCTCCATGTCGCGGCAGACAGGGTGTAGGCGATGTGTAAATCTTCAGGTGCGATCGTGTTTGGAACGGAGGCAGAGCGCGCCGCGTCAAAGAAGATGCCTACGCTCATCTGTGCGAAGAGGAGTCCATAGAGGAGCGGGAGCTCGTGGGCTTCGTCGACGAAGAGGAAGCCAAGCACGATCGCTGCCCGTAGGACGTCGGTGATGAGCATCACTGAGCGACGTGGGAGGCGATCTGCGAGCGCGCCAGCGAGGGGGCTGAAGAGCGCCGAGGGGAGCAGGCGCAGCATGAACTCCATCGCGAAGAGGGCGCCGAGGCCGGTGCCTATGTCTGGGCCGCCGAGCTCTCCGATGAGCGCCAGAATGGCCATGCGGTTGAACCAGTCACCGGCGCTGGAGACGACTTGAGAGAACCACAGCTTGCGGAACTCTGGGTTGTTTCTGAGGACGGCGAACACGCTGCAGATTGTAGGCGGACACATCTCCAGTCCCTCCTCATACAATCGCTCTCATGGAATTGTCTCTAAGACTTGATGCGCACCCGCTGCTCGACGCGGCCTGTTTCTCTGTCAGCCTCTCAGCGCCGCTCGCGGAGCTCCCGAGCCCGGACTGGCTCCTCGCTCTGCTGTCGCTAGAGGCAGAGGCTCCGCTTGAGCGCAGCGAAGAGGTGCGCGCGGCGACGAGAGACCTCCTCCGTCATGGCGGTTTTAAGCCGACCGGCAGAGGCAAGCCGGCGAGCGAGTATCTCGTGCGCGCCGTCGGTGAGGGGAAGCTTGGGAGCATCAACCTGGTCGTGGACGCGTGCAATGTCGCGAGCCTGCACTCAGGCCTCCCGATCAGCATCGTCGATTTGGATCTCGCCCAGGCTCCGTTCAGCGTCGCCATCTCACCGCCAGAGACGAGCTATGTGTTCAACGCTGGCGGGCAAGAGATCGATGTCTCAGGACTCTTATGCCTCTGTGACGATCTCGGGCCGTGCGCTAACGCGGTGAAGGACTCTCAGCGCACCAAGACGCATGAGGGGACGCAGAGGGCGCTGGTCATCGTGTGGGGCTCGGTCGCCCATGAGGGCCGAGCGAGCAGGGCGGCTGCGTGGTATCGCGAGCTGCTCGAGCGAGCGGGGGCAGAGACGGCTGACGTCGCTACGGCGTGAAGACGATCGTGTAGCCGTTTGAGAGGTTGAAGCCGCTGCCACAGGCGGGAGCGGGAGTGTTTCGGTACCAGGCTTGGAAGTGGCGCGTCGTGCCGGCGCTCCATGGGCTGCTTGCGAACGGGGCTCCCCACTCTGCTCCGCCGGCAGGATCAGCGAAGCGCACTCCGAGGCGGAAGACCGCTCCACCTGTGCAGCGCAGGCCATCGCCAAAGCTGACGCCTTGGCCGGACTGAATGCGGTTGATGCCTGTATAGAGCAGCGCAGGTTGTCCGGGTGGGAGCGTCGTGGCTATAAAGCTGAGGCTGTCGCTCTGGACGCTCGCAGATCCGGTGGCTCGGAGGTGCGAGCCTGTCCCGTCACCGTTCGCGCAGCCGTGGTCGAGAGGCCCAGTGTTCCCGCAGGGACAAGGCGCAGCGCTCCCGTCACCGCTGCAGAAGACAATCCCTGGCTGAATCGAATCCGAGTAGAGCGTCACAGCGCCGTGGTCATGGCTTGAGCCGAGGTCGCGAAGGGGCGCGGAGGCGGCCCACTGCGGAGGGCCTGCAGCGTTCGGTTGGGAGAGCGACGCGAGCGCGTGACCAAACTGTGCGTTTGGCTCAGCGCTCGGTTGGATGACTCCCAAGAGCGCAGCGTTGAAGCCCGAGAAGAGCAAGACGGCCCCTCCGATCGGAGCCTCTGGTGCGCCGACGAGGAGGTCACAAAAGCCATCTGAGTTGATGTCGCCGAGGGCAGAGAGGCTCGCGCCCAAGGCCGTTCCGGGTGCGCCATTCATGCTAAGAAAGAGGCTGCCGTTCGCACCAGATCGCAGCTCTACTCGCCCACATGCTGGGCCGCCGCCGCTGATGTCACCCGGCGCTCCGATGGCGAAGTCCGCGCGTCCATCCGAGTCTCGGTCTCCGATGGAAGAGAGGGCTGTTCCATAGCGGGCGTCAGGGGTGGCTCCGAACCAAACCCCAAGGCTGCTCGCGTCGGCGCCGGAATAGAGCCGAGCGGATCCAGCCGCGACGAGACCAGCGAAAGTCTCGTCAGGGCTCCCGACGAGAAAGTCAGGGATTGAGTCGAGGTCCGTGTCACCGACGGAGGTGAGGGTGTAGCCGAATTTGTCTCCGGCGTTTGCGCCTGAGAGCACGTGGAGGATGTTCGAGCTTCCTGTTGAGTATGCGTATACGGCGCCGGAGTCTGGACCAGCTGGGTCCTCATTGGGCGCGCCGACGAGGAGGTCGTTCTTGCCATCACCATCCAGGTCGCCAGCGTTGGAGACAGAGAAGCCAAAGATCCCAAAAGGAGTGCTGCCCTCCCACGCGTGGAGGATCGCTCCATCGGCTCCAGAGACCACGAACGCGCCTCCAGTTTGGGGACCTGAGACAGAGCGAGTAGGGGCGCCGTAAGCGAAGTCACCTACGCCGTCGCCGTTGATGTCGCCTAGGGCTGCGACAGAGCGCCCGGCGCGATCTCCGGAGCTCAAGCCGTTGACCTCGAAGAGCTTCGCGCTCGTCGCGCCTGAGAGGAGGGTGATGCGTCCTGTGTCTGGCCCGCTGCCATCGACTCC
>JAPKBY010000153.1 GCA_028823185.1 Planctomycetota bacterium | reverse complement strand
CAGCGCTGCCCGTCATGTGGACCGTGTCGATGTCAGGATGGTGGACGAGCGCGGCCCCGACCTCAGCGTCACCGCGGATCATGCGCAGCCAGCCAGCTTCAATGAGTCCCGCGAAGGCCTCAGCGTATGCACTCTCGAGGTAGGCGTTCACCGGGTGGAGCTTCAGGACGCAGGCCTGCCGCTCCCCGAAGATCTTGTGCAGCACATCCATCGCTCCGATCGATGAAACATTGCCCGCTCCGAGGATCGCCGCTACCTGCGGCTTTGTGTCGCCGCCAGTCCAGGTGCTGGCTGTATGTGCGGACACCTCCTCAAGGGGGAGGTCAGGATCCATCCACACCTCGGCAGAGAATCCGCCGAGGACGAGCCTGTCCGTAAGCGTCTCAGGGAAGACCGATGCGACGGCCGTCCCACTTCGTAGGGAGAGCTCGCTCTCCCGCAAGCGCGGGCGCCCAGTCTGGGCCAGGCAGGTGAGCGTGGATTGAAGCGAACGGAGATGGCGCAGGACTAAGACAGGGCCACCAAGCCACTCCTCCGCAGCCCTAGGAGACGTCGGTGCGATGCCCTTGGCGAGGCAGGCAGATTCACACCACGCCTCTGCAGCGGCGTTTGTGTCCCTCCTGAGACGCTCGAGGAGCCCAAGCAGGGCACCTGGCGTAGTTTTAGCCAAGGCATTCGCACCATCACGGCATGCCGCTACGGATTCTATGAGGTCTGCGTGGGGTTTCATGTTCGGTTCCCACTAGGGAGCTCAGGCCGCTGAGCGGGCTCGCCGCAGCGCTCAATGAAATTGGCCATGAAGGCGCGTCCCTCGCTGGAGAGGATCGACTCAGGATGAAATTGCACACTCTCAATCGGACGCTCGCGGTGCCGAAGCCCCATGAGCAGGCCGCTGGCCGTGCTCGCGCTGGCCTCCAAGCACTCAGGGAGAGTGTCTGTTCGGACGAGCAGGCTGTGGTAGCGACCGACAGTGAGAGGAGAAGTGATTCCCTTGAAGAGGCCAGCGCCGTCGTGCTGGATGAGCTCCTCGTGTCCATGGACCGGCTCGGACTTGATGAGATCTGCGCCGAAGTGCTCAGCGATCGCCTGGTGTCCCAAGCAGACTCCGAGGATGGGGAGCTCCAGAGGCGCAGCGGCCAAGCATTCCATGGTCGAGCCTGCGCCAGCTGGGCGACCAGGCCCAGGGCCGATCAAGAGGCCGGTGGGCCTACGGGCTTCAATCGCGGCCCAATCGTTCCTGTCAGAGCGCAGCACTTCGACCTCAGGCCCGAGCTCCATGAGGAGCTGCGCGATGTTGAAAGTGAAGGAGTCGCGGTTGTCGAGGATCAAAATCACTCCCAACAGGATGCATTCAGGGCGCTCAGGTGCAAGGTGAAGGCTAAAAATCGAAGCTGGGCGGACTCCTGTTTGGCGGTGGCGCAGTCGTGGAATAAGGTTTCAAGATGAATATCGCAGTGATCGGAGCAGGAGAGGTGGGCTTTCACCTCGCCGACATACTCTCGAGAGAGGGGCATCGAGTGAGCGTGGTCGACAGCGATCCGTCGAAGTCGAGGCGCCTGATGGAGAGCTTGGACGTCCAGGTCGTCGTCGGAGATGGCACCCGGGCCGAGGTCCTCAACACAGCAGGAGTCTCCAAGGCAGACCTCGCGGTCTGCGTTACGGACGCGGACAGGACGAACATGTTGGCCTGCGCTCTCTCGAGCAAGCTCGGTGCGAAGCGTGTCATCTTGCGGCTCAGCGATATGCGACGCCTCACCGGCTATCACTATTTCTATAAGCAGACCTTGGGCTTCGACATCGCGCTCTCGACGCAGGAGCTCGTTGCGGATGAGATCGTCGCGACCGTTCGCGAGAAGCACGCTCTCGAGGTCGAGAGCTTTGCTGATGGACGCGTTCAGGTTCGCCGCCTGCGCCTCAAAGAGGAGTCAGAGATTCTTAACAAGCCGCTGAAGGACCTCGAGCTGCCGCGCGGCGTCTTGGTCGGCGGGGTCGCGCGTGGAGAGAATTTCCACGTCCCGACAGGTTCAGACATGCTGGAGATCGGAGATCAACTTTACTTGATCGGTAAAGCAGAAGAGCTCGACGCCTTCGAACGCCTCGCTGGCGCGCGGGTCATCGGGCGACGAAGTGTCGTGCTGATGGGGGCGGGCAGCATCGGTCGTCAAGTGGCGCGCAAGCTCAGCGAGGTCTCAGGCGTGCACCTGCGAGTGATCGAGCGAGATCCCGTAAGAGCCAAGGCGCTCGCTGCAGAGGCCGTCGGTGACATGATGGTTCTTCAAGGTGACGCGACCGACATCGATCTCTTGATCGAAGAGCGCATTGGAGAATCAAACATCTTCGTCGCTACTAGCGGCGACGATGAGCGGAACATGGTCGCTTGCCAGCTGGCTAAATCCCTCGGCGTGGAGCGCACTGTCGCCATGGTGAACAAGTCGTCCTACAGGCAGATCTACGACCTGCTCGGGATCGATCTCGCGATCAGCCCGCGGGTCTTATGCGCGAACCGCATCTTGCGCTTCGTCCGCTCGACCGCGATCGAGTCCATCGCGGTCTTGGGTGAGGGACGCGCAGAGGTGCTAGACCTCCAAGCGCGCTTCCGCGGAAAGCGCAAAGAGCACACGGTCAAGCAGCTCGGTCTACCGAAGGGGTCGGTGCTGGGAGCTATCGTTCGTGATGAGGAAGTGACGATCCCGCACGGCGATGCCGTCGTGAAGGATGGCGACCACGTCATCGTCTTCAGCGTGCCTGAGAATGTTGAGGCCGTGCTCAGCGTCTTCCGCGCTGACGAAGAAGGGAAATAGAGAACCGCTGACATGAACCACCGCGCTGTTGGATGGCTCTTGGGCTGCGTCTCGCTGCTCCTCGCCGCGTTTCTATTGGTCCCGGTGATCATCGGCTACATCTTTGATGAGCCCCATGCTGCCTTGGACTTCTTGTACGCAGCGGGCGTCTCAGCCGTCGTCGGTGCCTCGCTCATCCTCTTGAATAGAGGGCGAACGCTCACGAGTGAGGGCAAGCCGGACTATTTCAGGCGCGAAGGCTTAGCGGCGGTTGGATTGTCTTGGCTCATCGTCAGTGTCCTGGGGTCACTGCCTTATCTCTTCACTGGCACCATGACGAGCGCTGTGGACGCCTTCTTCGAGACGGCATCAGGCTTCACGACGACGGGCTCTACAGTCCTCACAGATGAGGGGATCGAGGGCATGAGCCACGCCATCGGCTTCTGGCGCTCTTTCACGCATTGGCTCGGCGGATTCGGAATCGTCATGGTCTTCGTGGTCTTGTTTCCGACCGGTGGGCGCAGCTTGTTCCGCTCCGAGATCCCGGGCATCTCTCGCGAGGCGGGCCATCAGCGAGTGCGTGACACAGCGCTCGGGCTCATGCGGATCTATGTCGGGATGAGCTTGGCTGAGTTCTGCGTCCTTTGGTACTTAGATATGACGCCCTTCGATGCCGCGATTCACACCTTCGGGACGATCGCGACAGGTGGATTCTCGACGCACGCAGACAGCATCGCGTATTTCATGTCGTGGAAGATCGAGCTCGTCATCGGCATCTTCATGTTCGCGGCAGGGATCAACTTCGCCTTCTATGATCTCGCCTTCCGTACAGGCGCCAGGCGTGGATGGAGCGCGCTCTGGAAGTCTCTGGAGTTTCGTGTCTACGCAGGGATCATCTTTGGCTCCGTGCTCCTCGTGGCGACCATCCTCTGGATTTGGGGCGGAGGCGGCGGCGTAGAGGGCGCTGAGGTCCCCGACTACAGGCACTTCCCGCAGGCGCTTAGAGACGCTTTTTTCCAGGTCGTCTGTCTCCAGACCAGTACAGGCTATGGAACGGCGGACTTTGATCAATGGCCGCAGTTTTGTCGTGTGCTCTTGATGGGGCTCTGCGTCATCGGCGCCTGCGCTGGCTCAACTGGCGGCGGAGTGAAGGTCGTTCGACTCGTGATCGTCGCTAGCGCAGCGCTGCGCGGTGTGCAGGCCTTCGTCAGGCCGCGCGCGATTCATGAGGTGAAGGTAGATGGACACGTGCTGGAGGAGGGCGTCGTGGGTGCGGTGACCGGCTACTTCATCCTCTGGATCTTGGTCTTCTCTGGCGGAGTCCTCGCGCTCAGCGGCTATGGCATTGAGTTGGAGGACGCGGGCACTGCTGTGCTGGCGACGCTCAACAACATCGGCCCAGGGCTCGGGCGCGTCGGCCCCTCTGTGAACTTCGCTGACTTCCCAGACGGCGTGAAGATCCTCTTGTCGGTCTTCATGATCCTCGGGCGGCTTGAGTTCTACGCCGTCGTAGCGCTCTTCGTTCCTGGCTTCTGGCGACGTTGAGGTCGCGGAAGCTCTAGAGGATGTCTTCGCGGTAGACCCAAGGCTTGCGACGGTTGTGGTCGCGGCGGTGAGTCACGAGACGCCAGAGCTGCTGAGGCCCATGGGCTGCGAGGTATTCTTTCTCTAAGCCAGATTCGGAGGTGATCGTGATGATGCCAGCGGCGACGCCGACGAGGCGCATCTTGGAGAGATCGCCATCGGGGATGGAGTAGACGCCTGCGCCGACCTGATCAAGTTTGCCACGCATAGGCTCTGGAATCTCTAGGAGGAGACCGAAGGCTCGCGGGTCTGAGAGGACCTCGACGTCCACTGACCAGACGCCGCTCGCGTTGCGCCCCATCACAGTGAGGATGTCTCCGGGCGCTGGGTCATCAAAGGAGAGCGGCACGCTCGGGAGCCGGATCTCGGTTTCGGCGGTGTAGAGGGCTCCACCGAGAGGCTCGATGGCGCTCTTCTCGATGCTGGGGCCATCCCCAAACCAGACCGTCATGTCGATCATCCCAGAGCTGGCAGTTCTGCCCAGGAAGATGACGCCATAGTCAGTCGAGACTCCGAGCTCTGTACCGCCATCTGTCCTGATGACGAGGGTCGGATCTGCGAGGGTGCGGGTGCCGACACAGGAGGCGAGGAGGAGCGGGAGGGCCCAGATGGCGTTATTGAGTGTGTTAGTCATGGTAGAGAGGCTCATTCGAACCGCTGATACCATCGGCGGTATAGCTCATTTTCTGGATCCAACTC
>JAPKBY010000152.1 GCA_028823185.1 Planctomycetota bacterium | reverse complement strand
GAGCGTCACGTAGGAATTGTTCGCGCGCAGCTAAGACCGTAGGCCCACTCAAAGTGGTGCTGCCTTCTGGGAGGAAGGTCGCTGCGAAAGGGGGGATGTCTAAGGGGTCCTCTCCAAATTTCCTGAAGAGGAGTCTCACGGCCTCTTGGACTTGAACGTCCTCTTCGAAGTCTCCGCGAGGGTATTCGAAGCCGCGTTCATCTTGGATCGAGCGTCGAAGCTCTCTCCGGACGAGGAGTCGGACTTCGTCAACGGGGAGGCTGGTGTTCAGCTCAGCAAAGAACTCGTCGAAGCCTGCATATTGCTTTGTAGAGCGATTGTCGCAGATCGCGAGCATCTTCATGAGATCGGGTGACTCCGCGTAGAGGCCCTCGGCGTATTTCTCGACAGACTTCAGCTTGTTGAGCCGGGTGATCTCGCGCAGTTGCCACGACTCCCAGCGACGCGGGCCCACCGATTGGTCAGGCTTGACGCCACCTGCGTTCTCGATCGTGCCGTCCTTCGCGAGCTCTCGGTGAATTGATCGACCGGAGGGGAGGAGGTAGCGTGCGATCGTCAGCTTCACCCGAGGGGCGAAGTCGAACTCTCCGTTGTTGTTTTGGTCATCAGCGAGCTTCTCCCACTCATCGTGACGACGGTTCTTGTTCTCGTCGATGGAGATGTCATCCCTGCCGAAGGGCAGGAGGTTCTGGACGGAGCCCTTGCCGAAGGTGCGCTGACCCAGGATCGTTGCGCGTCCATGATCTTGCAGGGCGCCAGCGACGATCTCGCTGGCTGAAGCTGAGTAGCGGTTGACCAAGACCACGACAGGCATCTCGTCGGGGACGGTGCTCGGGCGGCGTGTGAAGAGCTCTTCAGGCTCCTGGATTCGGCTATCAGTCGTAACGACTAGCTTCCTGCGTGGCAGGAAGAGGTCAGAGACGCCCCTGGCTTCACGAAGCAGGCCGCCAGGATTCGAGCGCAGGTCGAGGAGGATTCCGCGCGCGCCGTCCTCCAGGAGGCCCTCAAGTGCCTTTTTGACTTCCTTCGTAGCGACCTCGTTGAACTGAGTGAGCTCCACTAGACCGATCTTTCCAGGCAGCATGTCTGAGAAGACCGTGGGGATGGTGATGAGCTCTCTCTGGATTGTGATCGCCATTTCCTCTGTCGGACGGTCGAGGGTGTCTGGATCATCTCCGTCGCGCCAAATGTAGATCTTCACATCAGACCCGGGCTCGCCCTTGAGCTTGCGGATGATGTCGTTTTGATCTTTGCCTATCGTCGACCAGTCGCCGATGCGGATGATGCGGTCGCCTGCGCGGATCTTCGCGCGGTATGCGGGTCCACCAAAGATGGGCCGAGTGATCGTGAAGATGGAGGTGTCGGGGTCCATTCCTACATAGGCGCCGATGCCGCCATAGATCGCTTGGAGATCATTGGTGAACTTCTCATAGACCTTGGATGACATGTAGGAGGAGTGCTGGTCGAGGCTCTTGAGCATTCCAGAGAGAGCTGCGTCGATGAGCTCATCATGCTCTAGCCGGTCGGCCTCGAGGTGTCGCGCCTGAATGAGCCGTATGAGCTGCTCTACGCGGCTGTCAGCTTCTTGGTCGTCTTCCGAAGGTGCGGACTCTAAGAGGTCTGTGTACATGCGCCGCTGGTTGAGCAGCTCGCGTTGCATATGTCGTCGCACCTCCTCGCTGCGCAGGTGCGCAGCAGCCAGTTGGCCATCCTGACCAGGGCGCCCTGCGAGAGCTGCGAGCTCATCTTGAGCTGTCGTGAGATCTCCCATGCGTGCCAAGGAGAGCGCAGCGCGACCGCGAACGCTGGGATCCGTAGAGCCCAGGAAGTCGGCTAAGGCGGCGCGGGCTGTGCGGCGTGCTTCGCCTGAGCCACGGAGATAGGCGGTTACGGCGAACTCCATGCGTTCCATGGGGGCCGTGTCAGCGTTAGCTGCGCGCCGAAGCAGGCTCGTGACGACCTTCTCCATTTCGTCGGGGTCTGCAGCGCGAAATTCCGGTCGTTGGAGAAGCGAGAGCGCTGCCAATCGAAGCTCCTCGCTCTGGCTCTCGGAGATCGCATGCAGGCGCTGGCTGAGATTCGTGGCAGGGACGTCTTCACCCTCTAGGCGTAGCGCCATAAGGAAGAGCTGCTCGGTTGAGGCCTCTGTGCGGCTGAGGGCGCTGTCGACGAGCGCGTCAAAGTTGACCCCCTCGAAGTCCAAGGAGAGCTCGCTGAGGAGGTGCGCTTCTAGCCAAACCTCTTCGATGGAGCCTCTAGAAGCCCGGTTCGTGGCTTCATTGAGCGCTGTTGTGAGAGAGCTCGTGTCAGAGTCTTGGGCACTCGCGAGGTTGACAGCGAAGAAGAGGCTTAGGAGGGCAGCGGTTCTCATGGTCTTTGGCGTAATTAGGGTCTCGTTACATCTAGACTACGTCGTAGAGGGCTGAAACGTTGTGCACACTTTTGGTTTGAAGACGCTTTGCCCCTTAATGTGTAGGATCGCTGCCTATGAGGGATCCAGCCTGGAGCCCAAGAGCCAGCAAAGGAGGCGTGATGGATCAGGGAAATTCAGAGCAGGTGCCCGCTGATTTTAGCCATATTGACCCGAGCTCCGGTGGCGCTCAGATGGTGGATGTTGGGGAGAAGGACAGCACGGCTCGCTCTGCGGTTGCGGCTGCTAGGGTGCGCATGTCGCCTGGAGTCTTGAGACGTGTTCTCGCTGAGGGCGGTCCTAAAGGACCCATCTTGGAGGTGGCTAGAGTGGCCGGAATCCAGGCCTCGAAGCGAACTCAAGAGCTCATCCCGATGTGTCATTCCCTCGCGCTTGACTGCGTGAAGGTCGATTTTGAGGCTGACTTGGCTGAAGACTCCCTGTTGATTCGCTGTGAGGCCTCCTGCCATGGAACGACCGGTGTTGAGATGGAGGCCCTCACGGGCGCCTCAGTGGCCGCTTTGACGATCTATGACATGGTGAAAGCCGTGGATCGGGGGATGCGGGTCGAAGATCTGAGGCTGCTTGAGAAGAGGGGCGGCCGCTCAGGGCTTTGGCGCTCTGAGATCTAGTCTCTGCTGGAGGTGGGATCAGGTGGTGGCGGGGAGGTATGCTCCTTGTCCCGAAACGTGGCGCCGTCACTCGGACGGCACCCGGAAACATTGGGAGGAGCATTATTAGCGAGCAAGAAGACACACGCATCGACCTCAAGCTGCTGAAAGGCCTCGTGCGCCTTATGAAGGGCGGCGATGTCAGCGAGCTGGAAGTGGACGACTCTGACAAGGGATTGAGGATTAGGCTCAAGCGGGGCTCGACAGGATCAGACCTCGTGGCGCCTACAGTCCAGTTGCTCGGAGGCGCGGCTCCTTATGGGGCTCCTGCGGCGCCAGCGCCGGCCAGCTTCGACTCCATTGATGAGCTCGAAGATGAGCCTGAGGCTAGGGCCATTAAGAGTCCCATGGTGGGGACCTTCTACCGGACGCCATCTCCTGAATCGGACCCATTCATTCGGGTCGGAGATCGCGTTGAAGAAGGGACCGTCGTGTGCATCCTCGAGGCGATGAAGGTTATGAATGAGATCCAGGCTGAGACGAGCGGTGAGATCGCTGAGGTCTTAGTCGAGAACGGTGAGCCCGTAGAGTTCGGGCAGCCACTCTTTTTGCTTCGCTGAGGGCGTCATGTTCAACCGCATCTTGGTGGCAAACCGGGGCGAGATCGCTCAGAGGATCATTCGTGCCGCGACAGAGCTCGGGGTCGAGACTGTCGCGATCTATTCAGAGGCCGACGCTGACGCGCTCTATTTGAGGCAGGCGAGCGAGACGATCTGTGTGGGGCCTGCACCTAGCGCTCAGTCTTATCTGAACATTCCCGCGATCATCTCTGCAGCCGAGATCTCAGATGTAGACGCTATTCACCCGGGGTATGGGTTTTTGGCAGAGAACGCCCAGTTCGCAGAGGTCTGTCGCTCTTGCAAGATTCAGTTCATCGGCCCCGACCCTGAGACGATCTCTGCGGTCGGCGATAAAGTGAACGCGCGCGAGATGGCCATTCGTGCGAACGTTCCGGTCGTTCCTGGATCTGATGGTCCGGTCGCAGATGAGGATGGCGCGCGCGCCGTCGCAGCTCGCTTGGGATTCCCCGTCATCATCAAGGCCTCTGCCGGTGGTGGTGGACGCGGAATGCGCGTCGCTCATAATGAGCCGGCGCTCATCAGCGGTTTCCACGCTGCTAAGTCTGAAGCCGAGGCCGCCTTCGGCGATGGGACCGTATATATCGAGCGTTTCGTAGAGAAGCCGCGGCACGTCGAAATTCAAATCATCGCCGATAAGTTTGGGAAGGTCTTGAGCTTGGGAGAGCGTGATTGCTCCGTTCAACGTCGGCACCAGAAGTTGATTGAAGAGTCTCCGTCTCCGGCTATTTCCGAAGGGCAGCGTGAGGCTATGAGTGCCGCCGCGGTGCGGATGGCGAAGGCGTCTGGCTACAACAGCGCGGGGACGGTTGAGTTTCTGCTCGACCCGAAAGGAGAGTTCTACTTCATCGAGGTCAACGCTCGAATTCAGGTCGAACACACAGTCACTGAGCTGGTGACAGGGATCGACTTGATCCAAGAGATGATTCGTGTGGCAGCAGGAGAGCCGCTCCGCTTTGAGCAGTCCGATATTGTGACTCGAGGGCACGCGATCGAGTGCCGGATCAACGCGGAGGACCCCGCCAAAGGCTTCCAGCCCTCTCCTGGCTTAGTGGAGAGCTTCGTCCCTCCTGGGGGACCCGGGGTGAGAGTGGATAGCCATTGCTTCAGCGGATATCGCATTCCGTCGAATTATGACTCGATGGTGGGCAAACTCCTTGTTCACCGCCCGACCAGACAGGAAGCCATTAGCACGATGCGTAGAGCGCTCTCAGAGTTCGTGATCGAAGGTCCCAAGACGACGATTCCGTTGCATTTGGACATCCTCGGCCACAGGGACTTCCGAGCAGGTGTCCATGATACTGGCTTTTTAGAGCGCTACTTTGGTTAGCTCGGAGTCTCTTATGAAGAACAATAGAATTGGATTCGTGGCCCTCTTACTGCCGCTCATGGCGGCATGTGTCGTTGATAGTCGCTGGCCACGCATCAAGACTCAGAAGTGGCCTGCTCC
>JAPKBY010000151.1 GCA_028823185.1 Planctomycetota bacterium | reverse complement strand
GATTCAGTGAGAGTGTCGCAGCAGTTTGCAGACATTAAGCACTCACCGCGCGCGTCCGCTTTCTTTATGTGTCGTTCCGGAAGTCCGTGGAAGCTGAAGAGGATGTGCTCCGATCGCTGCTCGGCCAGCGGAGCTGCGGAGGTCGCGCGCATCGCTTCAATCCAAGCGGGGTGGTCGAAGTACTCCGGCAGCATGATGACTTCTAGGCCGCCTAGTTTCTCCGCGGCTGCGTAGACAGCGCGAGCGGCTGTGCCAGTGGAGCTCTCGGCGACGTGCGGATAGAGAGGGAGGCAGATGATTCGAGTGCAGCCGCGAGCAGCTAAGCGCTCTAGGGCAGCTGCGATGCTGGGCTTCCCGTAGCGCATGCCAATGTCTAAAGGGTGTCGGCTCAATCGCTTGGCGAGCGCGTCGCGTGTCTCGAAGGAGTTGACGATCAGGGGGCTCCCTTTCGCGGTCCAGACCTTTTGGTAGGCCGCGGCGGACTTAGGGGAGCGGGTGGGCGCGATGATGAGGTTGACGAGCACCCAACGCAGGAGAGCTGGGATGTCTATGACGCTGGGGTCGCTCAAGAACTCGCGCAGATATCTAGCTACGGAGCGAGTGTCGGGGCTCGCAGGGGAGCCTAGGTTGACGAGGAGAATCCCGGTCTGATCGGTGGGAGAGGAAGACATGAAGGGGCAGAGTAGGGTGTCTTGTCTCGGATGACATCACCAAGGGGGTGTGAATCCGGTCTCTAGCGTCTACTCTCAGGGTATGAGTCCTACTGATGCCAGCAAACGTCGCGAAGTCGCCAAGGATCTGTGCTCGTTCATCGATGCAGCTCCCAGTCCCTACCACGCCTGCGAGGAGGCCGCGCGTCGCCTCGTAGCGGCTGGTTATGCAGAGCTCTCTGAGACCGACCCCTGGGACTCAGCGGATGGGTCTTGGTTCGTTCGTCGCGGAGGCGCGCTCGTGGCGTGGACTCACGGAGGCGGGGTCGCGCCTGAGGCAGGCTTTCGCATCGTCGCGGCGCACACGGACAGCCCTAATTTACGCGTCAAGCCTCGCCCCGACACAGGGCGTGCCGGTTATCGCCAGCTCTCCGTAGAGGTCTACGGCGGCGTGCTTCTCAACTCTTGGCTCGATAGAGATCTTGGTCTCTCGGGCAGGGTCATGTTGACTCCCGGTTCAGCCCCGAGTGGCGACGCGGTCTCTCAAGTGAGAGAGGCTGCCGCGGGATCCGTCGAGGTGCTCTTTCGGATCGATCGTCCGATCCTGCGAGTGCCGCAGCTCGCGATTCACCTTGACCGCGAGATCAACACCAAGGGCTTGCTCCTCAATAAGCAGCGGCATATGCAGCCGGTCTGGGGCTTAGAGGGAGAGACAGAGGACGGCTTCGTTCAGCGGCTCTCCTCAGAGCTCGGGGTCAGTCCTGACGATGTGATGGGCTGGGACGCGATGACTCATGACACGAACAGCTCTTGCCTCTCAGGCTGGAGTGAAGAGTTTGTCAGCGCGCCGCGGCTGGACAATCTCTGCTCTTGCCACGCGGCGATCTCCTCGCTTGTCGCGACAGGCGCTCCGGCGTCGGTCGTCCCTGTCGTCTGCCTCTTTGATCATGAAGAGGTCGGTTCAGGCTCAAGGGCAGGTGCTGAGTCGACCTTACTCTCCGATGTCTTAGAGCGGAGCGTCTTGGCTCGCGGTGGTGATCGCGAGGTCTTGCACCGCGCGATGGCAGCCTCGACATGCGTGTCTGCAGATATGGCGCACGCGACTCACCCCAACTATGTAGACCGTCACGACGCTGGTCATCACTTGGCGATGAACGCCGGGCCGGTGATCAAGATCAACGCGAACCAACGCTATGCGACCGAGGCGGAGACAGAGGCTCACTTTGAGCTCTGCTGCCGTGCGGCTGGCGTGCCCTTCCAGAAGTGGGCGAGCCGTGCGGATCTCGCTTGTGGATCTACGATCGGTCCAATCACGGCGGGTCGCCTAGGGATCCGGACGGTGGATGTGGGCAACCCGCAGCTCGGGATGCACTCTGCGCGTGAGACCTGTGGTTCTGAAGATTCAGCGTTCCTCATCAGCGCTCTAGAGGTCTTTCACGGAGGTCTTTGAGGGGCTTTGAGGCGAGAAAGCGCAGGCGTGGTAGCCTTCAGGTTCAAGCCTGAGGTCAAACATAGGAGCCTAGATCATGCGCACTCTCTCGATCACGACTGCATCCCTCTTCTTCACGCTCGCTGCCTTCGCAGACGGGAACATGGAGCTCGTCAGCTCCGCCGTGGGCGGGACCAGCGGACACGGTGACTCGCACGAGTCGACCATCAGCGCTGACGGTCGCTTCGTCGCCTTCGCTTCAGAGGCTGACGATCTGGTTCTGGGAGACACGAACAGCCACTTCGATGTCTTCGTAAGGGACATGGAGCTCGGTGTGACGGAGCGGGTCTCAGTCTCCAGCCTCGGGGTGGAGTCTGATGGCGCGAGCGAACGACCTGATATCTCTGCCGATGGCCGCTATGTGGTCTTCGAGTCCATGGCGAGCAATCTGGTGTCGACACCAGATCTGAACGGGTTCAAAGACATCTACGTTCATGACAGGCAGACGGGGCAGACGCGAAGAGTCTCCACGACCATCGCCGCGATCGATACGGACGGCGCGAGCAGCGACGTCGCTATCTCTGCAGATGGAGCGGTCATCGCCTTCAGAAGTGAAGCGACGAACCTTATCGCTGGTGATCTGAACGGTGTCGCTGATGTCTTTGTTGATGACTCTGCTCTGACCGCGCTCGTGCGCGTCAGCGTGTCGAGCGCGGGTGCCGAAGGTGACGCCTTCTCCGGGCAACTCCTTGGGGTCGATGTGAGCGGAGACGGGCGCTTTATCGCCTTTGCGAGCTTCGCGACGAATCTTGTGCTCGGAGATCTGAACGCCTCGTCGGATATCTTCGTGCGAGACAGACTGAACTCGACAACAGAGCGCGTGAGCCTGACCAATGCGGGCGCTGAGGCTGACTGGACCTCTCGATCAGCCACGATCTCGGACGATGGCAACGTCGTCGCCTTCGACAGCGCCGCGACCAATTTGGTGCTAAGTGATCTGAACGGCTCCCCTGACTGCTTCGTCCGTGACCGAGCGGCCGGAACGACCACGATGGTCAGCATCGCAGAGGATGACACGCAGGGCTCCTCCTACAGCCGAGGACCCATGGTGAGCGGCGATGGCAAGGTGGTCTGTTTCGAGAGCTTCGCCAGCGAGCTGGTTCCAGATGACACGAACGGGGTCCTCGACGCTTTTCGCTACCACATTCCCTCTGGGGAGTTGGTGCGTCTCTCGGTCGGCTCAACCGGCCAAGGGGATGGTTCAAGCTTCTGGGCGCGTCCCACTCATGACGGGGCGCTCTCCGTCATGGTGACGGCGTCGTCAAACTTTGACATCGCGGATCTCGGCTCTGGACTTGATGTTTACCTTGTGTCTCCCTTGGGAGGAGGCAGCGTCGGAGTCAGCTTTTGTGCAACAGGAGATTCGATAGGTTGTCCATGTGGTAACCCGGGCAGCGCTGATGAAGGCTGCGCAAATGGGACGGGGGCAGGCGCGCTGCTCACAGGGGCAGGCATCGCGAGCGCCGGCGCTTCTACTCTGGTCCTGTCGGGCGATCAGTTGATCCCGAGCCAGCCGGGTCTTTATTTCCAAGGGAACAATGCTGTGGCTGGGGGCCAAGGGATTCACTTCGGTGACGGCCTGCGTTGCGCAGGAGGCGGCGTGATCCGCCTGCAGGTGCGCTTCTCGAGCGCCGCTGGGCAATCAGAGACGAGCATCGATTTGGGCTCTGCCGGTGGAGTCTCAGCGGGTGACATCAGGCGCTATCAGATCTGGTACAGAGACCCTGCGAGCTCTCCCTGTGGCGCGCTCTTCAACCTCAGCAATGGGCTGGAGATCGCTTGGGGCCTCTAGGACTCTTTCGCGGTTAGAGCGTCTCTGAAGCTGCGTACTATCTGCGCAGCGGGGAGGACTTCGTGGATCCCAGCGACGGACTTCCCAGCTTGATAGACGTCCTTGTTGCCGAGGCCTTCGCGGCTTGACCGCTTTAGCCCACGGATGGACTTCAGGGTGTAGAGGGTGCGCATCCAGTGGCGAGTCTTGCGGTTCTTGAGGAGCCAGCGCGCGACCGGGCCAGCCTCTGTTCCGAGGCGGTCAATCATCGGCGTCCTGATCACAGAGCAGGGGACACCAGAGAGCCTGTGGGTGAGGACGATGTCCTCCTCCTCTGCGTCGACGATCGCGCTTCGATAGGTCTCGTGCACAGCGCACTCATCCGTGGCGATGAAGCGCGTCCCCAGCTGGCAGGCTGAGTAGCCCATCTTGAGCGCTTCGACATATTCCTCTTCAGAGCCGATGCCGCCAGCGCAGACGAGGGGCACTCCGAGTCCGCTCATGTCTTCGAAGAGCTCTTTGGGCTGCAGTGCTCCTGCGTGACCGCCTGCGCGTCGGTTCACACAGATCAGTCCATCCACGCCTTCTGCGAGGGCCTTCTCTGCCCACTTCTTCTCGGTGACGTCGTGGTAGACGACGCCGCCTGCGGAGTGGACCGCCTCACAGACCCAGCGAGGATTGCCGAGCGCTGTAACGAAGAAGCGCACGTCTGCCTCTAGCGCTTCGTCGATCCAGCGTCGCATGCGATCTTCGTAAGCCTTGACGCTCTTCTCGACGATCGCGTTGAAGCCGACGGGCTTTGAGGTGAGATCTCTGACGCGCTTGAGTCCTTCGGCGAAGCTCTTGCCATGCACATAGGCGAAGGAGAGCGGCTGGATGACGCCGAGCGCGCCGGCCTCGCTCACTGCCGCGACGAGCTCCGGATTGCTGCAGGGGTACATGGCGCCACAGATGAGGGGGACCTCTACGCCTGCGTCTCTGGTGAAGTCTGTCTCTAGGGCGCTCATGATTTCTTTGTAGGTCCGAGGAGCCAGGTGACCGCGATGGAGGAGACAAGCTCTCCTGAAGAGTCGTGAGCCTCTGCATGTGCGAGGAATGTTGTTCGTTCAGTGACCGTGCTCGGCGGTGCGCACTGGCTTCGCACGTCCAAGGTCCCGCGACCTTTCTTGTGATAGGTGACCTCGAGTGAGGTGACGATCCCTCGGA
>JAPKBY010000150.1 GCA_028823185.1 Planctomycetota bacterium | reverse complement strand
CGCTTCCCAGTCAGCATCTTCCTCGGCCTGACGGGCTTCCTCCTCGCGTACTTCATCTGTATCCCATTAGGAATCTACAAGGCGACCCGGCACGGCGGCGCCTTCGACTTCTCTTCGAGCGTGCTCATCTTCATGGCCTATTCAGTGCCAGGCTGGGCCCTCGGTGGACTGCTCCTCGTCCTCTTGGGTGGCGGCAGCTTCTTCGACGTCGTCCCACTCGGCGGCTTCCGCGGCGACAACTGGGACGATCTCACGACCTGGGGGAAGATCACAGACCAGCTCCACCACATGATCCTCCCGGTCTTCGCTTACACGATCGGCAGCTTCGCGACGCTCACCATCCTGATGAAGAACTCCCTCATGGAGAACCTCGGACAGGACTATGTGAGGACTGCCTATGCGAAGGGTCTCGGTGAGCGCCGGGTCGTCCTCGTCCACGCCCTGCGGAACTCGCTCATCCCGATCTGTACCGGGCTCGGCCACGCGCTCAGCCTCGTCATGGCTGGCAGCTACCTCGTCGAGAAGGTCTTCAACATCGACGGCATCGGCTACCTCGGCTACACCTCGATCATCGAGCGCGACTACGCCGTCGTGATGGGCGTGCTCGTCATCAACGTCTTCTTGATGCTGATCGGAAACATCCTCTCTGATGTCCTCTACGTCCTCGTCGATCCAAGGATCCGCTTCAACTGATGAGCGACATCCAAAACAACGAGGCATCTGACGCCCCGGCAGAGGCGCCGCTCTCAGTCCTCCAACGGCGCTGGAAGAAGTTCAAGACCCTCAAGCGGGGCTGGTACAGCTTCCAGATCTTGGTCTTCTTGTACCTCGCCTCATTCCTGCTGCCCTTCCTCGTAAGCAGCGACGCGCTCTGCGTCCGCTACCAAGGCGAGTGGCACTTCCCGGTCTTTGGTGGATATCACCAAGCCCGTGACTTCGGACAAGACCAGGTCGGCGAGGTCTCTTGGCGTGACCTCCAAGAGCAGTACTACTTCGAGAGTGAAGACGACTTCGTGCTCCTCCCACCCTATCCCTACAACCCGCTGGAGAACCTCCTCCACGAGTCCAACCTGAAGGGTCAGCCTCCTCACGCGCCGAACGCCTATCACATCCTCGGCACCGACGACCGCGGGAGGGATGTCTTCGCGCGCCTCATCTACGGCTTCCGCACATCGATCACCTTCGCCCTCGGGGTGATCATCATCAGCTACATCATCGGCATGACGGTTGGCGCCTGCTTCGGCTACTTCTCAGGCAGGGTCGACTTCTGGGGCCAGCGCTTAGTCGAGATCTGGTCTGGGCTGCCATTCCTCTACACGATCATCATCATCAGCTCGATCGTGAAGCCCGGCATGTGGCTCCTCATCTTGTTGCTCGCGCTCTTCCGCTGGGTCGGCATCAGCTTCTACATGCGCGGCGAGTTCTATCGAGAGAAGTCGAAGGACTATGTGGCCGCCGCGATCGCGCAAGGCGAGAGCCACCGCTCGATCATGTTCCGCCACATCCTCCCGAACGGGCTCACACCCGTCATCAGCTTCGCGCCCTTCGCTGTCGTCGTCACGATCTCCTCGCTCGTGAGCCTCGACTATCTCGGCTTCGGCCTCCCCGCGCCGACACCCAGCTGGGGCGAGCTCGTGAACCAAGGCCTTGAGAACATCACCGCCTGGCACCTCGTCTTCTTCCCGCTCTCAGCGCTCTTCATCACCCTCCTCCTCGTCGTCTTCATCGGCGAGGCTGTCCGTGAGGCCTTCGATCCGAAGGTCTTCAGCCGTCTACGCTAGGTCTCACTGTGTCTTCCGAACCCCTCCTCAAGATCCGCGATCTGCAAACCTCCTTCGACGTCGAAGGCCGGCAGGCCACGGCTATCTCAGAGGTCTCCTTTGATGTGAACCGTAACGAGTTCCTCGGAGTCGTCGGCGAATCTGGATCGGGCAAGTCCGTAACAGCGCTCAGCATCATGCGCCTGATCCCTGACCCTCCGGGACACATCGACACTGGGACGATCGAGTACGAGGGCCGCGACCTCCTCGCCCTCTCCTATGAAGAGATGCGCGCCGTGCGCGGCAAAGACATCGCGATGATCTTCCAAGAGCCGATGACATCGCTCAACCCCGTCTTCACGATCGGGATGCAAGTCCAAGAGGCGCTGCGCTTCCACGAGGACATCACGAAGAAAGAAGGTCAAGTGCGCGCGGTCGAGGTCCTCGAACAGGTCGGGATCCCGGACCCCGCCAAGCGACTCAACGACTACCCGCACCAATTCTCTGGCGGGATGCGTCAGCGCGTGATGATCGCGATGGCGCTCATCTGCAAGCCGGCGCTGCTCATCGCCGACGAGCCGACGACCGCGCTCGACGTCACGATCCAAGCTCAGATCCTCGACCTGATGAAGGACCTGCAGCGCAAACGCGAGGGCTCCTCAGTCTTGCTCATCACGCACGACCTAGCCGTGATCGCGGAGACCTGCGACCGAGTGGTCGTGATGTACGGCGGCAGGGTCCAGGAGGTCGCGAAGGTCACAGACCTCTTCGACAATCCGCTCCACCCTTACACCCAAGGTCTCCTCGGTTCGATCCCGACTCAGGCGAGCAAGGGCAAGCCGCTGCCGCTCGTCGAAGGGAACGTCCCGAGCATCTTCAACTTCCCCTCCGGCTGCCGCTTCCGATCGCGCTGCGCCTTAGCGGAGGACCGCTGCGCGAGCGAAGAGCCCCCGCTGCGCACCTTGGCTCCCGGACACGAGGTGCGCTGTCACTTGGTAGAGAGCGCTGATGTCCAGACACCGGAGACCCAGGCATGAGCGCCGCAAACCAGCAGCCGCTCCTCAGCGTGCGCGACCTCAAGGTCCACTTCCCCATCTATGGCGGCGTCTTGCGCAAGCAGGTCGGCACCGTGAAAGCAGTAGACGGGGTCTCCTTCGATCTCGCGCCCGGAGAGGTCCTCGGCCTCGTGGGCGAGTCGGGCTCTGGCAAGACGACGGTCGGCCGCGCGATCTCAAATATTCTCCGCGCGATGAGCCCTGATGTGGTTCTCGGAGGCGAAGCCACCATCAACCACGAGGGTCAGACAGCTCAACTCAACGACCTCAAGCGTTCCGAGATGCTCCCTTGGCGCGCCAAGGTCCAGATGATCTTCCAGGACCCCTTCAGCTCGTTGAACCCGCGCATGACGGTCCAGCAGCTCATCGAGCGCCCCATGGAATTGCACCTCGACCTCTCGAGTGCTGAGCGCAAGGAGCGCGTCGCCTACCTCCTCGACCGCGTCGGCCTGCAGCCCGAGTACGCCGAGCGATATCCGCACGAGTTCTCAGGCGGACAGCGTCAGCGCATCGGCATCGCGCGCGCTCTCTCGACGAACCCCACGCTCATCATCGCGGACGAACCCGTCAGCGCGCTCGATGTCTCTGTACAAGCACAGGTCATCAACCTCATGGCCGAGCTGAGAGAGGAGTTCGGCCTCACCTATCTCTTCGTCGCTCACGACCTCGCGATCGTCTACCACATCGCTGATCGCATCGCGGTGATGTACCTCGGCGACATCGTCGAGATCGGCTCTGCCGACCAGGTCTACAACGACCCCAAGCACCCTTACACCCGCGCGCTGCTCTCCTCCGTCCCCCAGCCGGACCCGCGCCACGACACGAGCGGCCGCATCCGTCTAGAGGGAGACATCCCCTCGCCCCTCGCCAAGCCCTCAGGCTGCGGCTTCCGCACCCGCTGCCCCATCGCGAAGGACTCCTGCGCCGAGGAAGCGCCTGAATGGCTGGAATTGGGTGAGGGACGCGGCGTAGGCTGTCCCCACACGAGCGAGCTCTAGGGCTCTCTTCGTCAGCTCTTCCTCTCGTCAATCTCTGCTTCCAGGAGTCTCATGGCTGAAAAGAAAAATAACGCGGGCCGCTTCCACATGGTCTTGGTCTTCATCCTCGCCTATTCCTCTGGGGTACACCTCTTGAGTGAGAACTGGGTGCTCGCGATCTCCACGCCAATCCTCGGGATTTGGTTTGCCCAGATGTCGCTGAAGGCAGCGCGGGAGTCCTCCGCCAAGTTCTGCTCGTCTTGCGGTACAGACCTCGAAGCGCCTGCCAATGAGGAGGGCTTCTGCTCGAGCTGCGGGACCGAGGTCCAGCCCGACACACCCTTCTGCGGCCAGTGCGGCACGAAGCAGTAACCCTGAGGACCGCGTCATGAAGAACCAGAATAAGACCGCCGGGAAGTTGTTCCTTGTCGCTACGATCTTCAGCGCCTTCACCGGCGGGTTGAACTACTCGATGATGAATCGCGCGAAGATATTGGGGGAGGCGACAGACAGCGGGAGTTGGTTACTTCCCCTAATAAACATCGTCTGCACAGTGATCTTTGCCACCCTCGCCTACAAGTTCCTCACGAAGCCCGAAGAGAACTAGGAGCCCCATGAAGCAATCCAACTCTGCCTGCATCCTCCTCACCGTCCTCGTCCTCGTCCTCGCGGGTCGCGAGGTTCAGCGGACCTTCTTACCTAGCTCTATCACCCCGCTACGCGGAGTCTCTGTCAATGAACTAGCTGATGTACTCGATTTAGATGCTTGGAGTTTCACTCTGCCTCAAGAGATCAAGTCGGAGAGAGCTGAGGTCACCCTAAACTGGTATCTGAAGGACGACTGGGGTGATGAAGAAGGTGTGCTGATCAACACTGATTGCACTTTCTACATCAATAAAAGCGATGCTGGAAGTGCTCTACGCCTGCTAATCCAAAAGACCGAAAAGGATACCTACAAGGTCTGGATGCGTGGACCCGGTTTTTTGTTTGGCAACGGACTCAAGAATCCATACACAGACCGAGAGCTCGTCGGGTTGTCTACCGATCCGTCTGCGGGCTGGGATGAAGACCTCATTACCTTCAGCTCGAATCCTAGCGCTGAGTCGGGACAAGCCCGTGAATATTGGGCACTCCGGGCCTCTTTCGAAGAAAGCACACCGGAGCAAGAGGCTGAGTTCGAGAAGATGATTGAAGACTCCCAGAAAGACAACTGATGTCTCTCTGATCCCGCCCCTCGAAGCCCCCAGAAGCCATGAAGCATCCCAAGTCACTCAAGGTCGTGTTCGCCGCGCTCGCCGTCTCGATGGTTCCCCTGTTCGGGTCCTG
>JAPKBY010000149.1 GCA_028823185.1 Planctomycetota bacterium | reverse complement strand
GGGGCTGAACTCGCTGACGCAGACTGGGCAATCTATGGCTCAATCAATTGGGCTGGCAAGTTCGGGGTCGAGGCGTTGCGACACTCCTCCATCTCAAACTTAAAGGGCATGGGCTTTACGTCCGTTCAGAAAGATAACTATGTGACCATCAGCGGTGGCGGTCTCGCTCGTCCACTGCACATCGGTCGGCTCCTTGATGTCGGGATCATTGGGACTGGAGAGGCCCTGGTGGCGGATGCCTTCGAGTTAGAGAACCGCCAGTATCAAGACTCGATGCTCTTGCGTGACGAGTACAGGGCCTTCGTGCAATCAGAGCGACGCTCACCGGATGGTGATGACCTCGAGATCTTCTGCAATTTGCGTGGCGTCTGTGAAGATTTGGGGGTCTCTGCGGCGTGGCCGGACCAGAAGGCTGACACCTTCCTCCCGAAGTTCGCTGGCCAATTTTTCCAGCTGAACTCATTGAACCAAGTCTCAGGTTTCCTCGATGTCGATGAGGGCATCCGGATGGATCTTCATGCGTCTCTATCGAGCGAGCTCATCAGCTCGACGATGAAGAAGCACTACGCGATCGATGGGATCAGCGGTGAGGACTTGATGAAGAACGCTGCGCGCATGGCGCCTGCTGACTCCGCGGCCTTTATCTACTTCAACGGTGATGTAGGCGATTTGCTCGACGAGGCGCTGCGGGCGATGGAGCCTGCTATGAGGCAGGCCATCGAGGACCAGTTTCGCAGCACCGGTCGCTACAAAAGGATCTCTGAGCTCGTTGAACAGCTAGATAAGGCCTTTAAGGACCGCGGCGTCATCATCATGCGCACCAATGATTACCGGGATGATCCAGAGGGTCCGCCCCACAATGATGAGCCGGTCTTCGCGACAGCCCTCGTCTTCTGGCTTCAAGGCCGGACAGGAGAGGAGAGCATCATTCAGCTGCGTGAGTTGATTGGGCAGCAAGGTCGACAGTTCGGCCTCAAGGGCCGAAAGCAGGATGAGGTCGGCTATTACAAGAACGTCGTCGATGGATATGAGATCCGCGAGTTCTGGAGCGAGCTCATCCCAGGTACTGGCGTGATCGCGACGGTCAATGCGGCCGGCATGTGCATCATCTCAAACTCCTTCGACATGACAGGGCACTTGCTCAAGACCTTCAGTCGGGGAGGTAGCGAGTATCCACGCCTCAGCGAGCGCCCAGAGTTCCGCGCGTTGGTGAATGACTCACTTCAATCTTCAGATCTCGTCGCGTGGATTGATCCCAGAGAGCTCGTTGAGACTCTAGAGAAGCGCGTGCCTCAGGCCGCGCGAGACTCCGTTCAGATCGACTGGCAGAGTGAGCGCGCGAGAGGCCAAGCGAAGCTCTTGCGTGAAGAGTTTGGAGGTCGACGCCTCCAGCAGCTGACAGCCGAAGAAGATGCGCGCTTGAAGCAGCGCCTCGACGCGCTCCTTGATGAGATCGAGCGAGAGAAGGTGAGCGTGCAAGGTGGCGCGACGCTCGCAAGAATGAAGCGGCAGGTCGGTTGGCTCAAAGGAGCTCGTGCGCTCTTGCTAGAGGCCTCCTTCGCGTCTCGTGAGATCGACCTGAGTCTCCGTCTCGTCGCTCCTCTAAAGGAGTAAAGGGCGCAGGAAATAGAGCGAGGCGCCGCGTCCCTTTCGGAGCGCGGCGCCTCGTGAAGTTGGTGCCCGGAACTGGAATCGAACCAGCACGGGTTTTATCCCACTAGATCCTTAGTCTAGCGCGTCTGCCAATTCCGCCACCCGGGCACCCAGTTGTTCTGACATGGCGACCACGAGGGCCGCTCAAAGGAATTGAGGCGCGGAACTTTATGAGATCTTACGGGGTGACCGCAAGCCCTTTCGCCCTAAGCCTGATCTCTCGTTATCATCCCAGCGTGACTATTCTCCAAAATGAGGGGTGTCCTCAGAGAGAAAGTCACACATCTCTGTCGGAGGGAATTTGAATGTCTGCACCCATCGGAAACGCACTAATCGGTCAATCAGGTGGTCCTACCGCCGTTATCAACCAGAGTTTGGTCGGTGTCATCGAAGGATGCCTGCGCTCAGACCGTGTGAAGGGCGTTTATGGCGCTGTTCATGGGGTCGAGGGCGTGCTGGGTGAGAACCTGATAGATCTCGGCAGGGAGTCTGCAGCGACCCTAGAGGGGGTCGCGAACACCCCCTGCGCCGCTCTCCGCTCGGTCCGGAAGAAGCCGACCGAGGAGGAATGCGCTCGTATGTTGGAGGTCTTCCAGGCTCATGACATTCGCTATTTCTTCTACATCGGAGGGAATGATTCAGCAGAGACGGCTCACATCCTCAACCAGATGGCGGTCGACCGCTCCTACGATGTGCGGCTCTTCCACGTTCCAAAAACCATCGATAATGACCTCTGCGTTACGGATCACTGCCCTGGATATGGCTCCGCGGCCCGCTTCGTGGCCTCCGCCTTGATGGGGGATAACGAGGACAACCGCAGCTTGGGTGGGATCAAGGTTGATGTGATCATGGGGCGTCATGCGGGCTGGCTCACGGCGGCCAGCACCTTGGCTAAGGTCCATGATGAGGATGGACCTCACCTCGTATACGTCCCTGAGCAAGCCTTCGATCTCGAGCGCTTCGGAGATGAGGTGTCTGAGATCTACTCCTCACTTGGCCGTTGTGTCATCGCGGCCAGCGAGGGCATTCACGACGCCAATGGGAAGCTCATCTTGGAATCTCAGGAGAAAGACTCTCACGGCAATGTGCAGCTCTCAGGGACTGGGGCTCTCGGTGACTTCCTCGCTGGGCGTCTCAAGGAGGTCCTAGGCGAGGACACGCGCATCCGCGCTGACACCTTCGGGTACCTCCAGCGCTCCTTCGCGGACTGTGTCTCTGAGGTCGACGCCAACGAGGCGCGAGAGGTGGGCAGGATGGCTGCTAGAGTCGCAACGAGCGGTGAGTATCAGCATGGTTCAGTCATCATCAAGCGCGAAGAGGACCCGACCTACCGGGCCTCATTCGAAGTCACAGACCTCTCCAACGTGGCTAAAAATACAAAGACTCTTCCTGCTGAATTCCTCAGCGGTCACGGTGGAATCGCAGCGAGCTTTCAAGATTATGCGCGGCCGCTCGTGGGCGCTTTGAGGGCTCCAACACACCTCTCTGATTACCCTGTTGGGACAAAGGACTGATCAAATGGCAGATAATGACCCTTCAGAAGAGGCGCAGGTCTCATCCGCGAGCGATATGACACCTGAGGGTGGAGTGGACGCAGACGTGGGAGACTCGCCTTATAGAAACCTCCTCGTACCTCTGATCTTGGTTCCAGCCATGATCGTGGTCATCTTGCTCTTGGTTCCGCTCTTGATGGGCACGCTCTACGGCAAGGAGGCCTCGATGGATGAGAATCTCCAGCGGGTCCTTCAAGGTGGGGCGAATGAGCGCACGCAGGCAGCTTTTGCCCTGGTAGAGCAGCTAGCAGAGAACAACCGGGCTCTTCTCATGGAGGAGGAGGTGCCTTGGGAGGTGACAGATGAGCTGCAGCAGAACATGGCCTCAGCCTTAGATGGGCTAGATGCTGAGGAGGCACAGCTTCAATATGTGCTCGCTTCCGCCTTGCTCTATTTAGGGGATCCCGCGGGGCTCGAGGGCTTGCGGGCCATCCTGGCGCTCGGGGAGGACGCTGATCCCGGAGCTGAGCTCAGGTTTCAAGCCCTTCTTAGCCTAGGAATCAGAGGTGAAGACAGGTCTTTCAAGGATGTCGCTAATTTCCTTTCCTCTGAGGATACAGGGCTCAGGACGGTGGCTGTTGGCTGCTTGAGGTTCTTCTCAAAGGAGCTGGCACAGCCCTCCCTGAGAGAGGCCCTTGGAGACAATGACCTCTCGGTGCGTCTGAACGCTGCGATCGGCCTCTCATGGCTGGGCGACCCAGCTGGCGCGTCCATATTGAGAGATGGGGCTGGAATGGAGCTATATGAGGCTGAGCGTGACAGGGATTCTGCGCGCTATGCTCGTAAAGACATCGTTCGTGACAACCGGGTGAAGGCTATTGAGGCACTCGTCCGGCTCCAGAGACCCGAAGATCTAGCCTTTCTCGAGGCGATTTCGGCGAACGAGGAAGACCTCGAAGTCAGAGAGGCCGCATTGCGGGTCATAAAAACAAGTGAATGAGAGCACTGGAATCGTCCGGAAGTCTTGCCAACGGCGGCCCTCTGGCGCACCCTATTTGCCCCTAGTCGATGTGAGGAATCGTAGCGGGTCACTTCAGACCTTTTCTGCGACTCCAAGCCTCTTCCTCGGACCCTCTGCGGATCTCTCCGTTGAGGGATCAGATCCAAACTCTTAGAGCCCCTCTCCACTGACATGGAAGAGAAAAAAGAAACAAGCAAGCCGGAGGCCACTGATGGTCTCATCCGCTCACCCCTGCGTGGTGATGTCTCCCGTCGTGGGCTTTTTTCCTCGCTAGGAATGGCTTGGGCGCTCTTCGGTGGTGCGAGCGCGCTCGGCCTTGGCGCGATGACGCGCTTCCTCTTTCCGAACGTGCTCTATGAGCCGCCGCAGGAGTTCAAGGCTGGCTACCCCGATGAGTTCGCGGTGGGCAAAGTCGACGAGCGCTTCAAGGCCGCCTACGGGGTTTGGATTGTTCGTGAGCCCGACAACTTCTACGCGCTCTCGACTGTCTGCACGCACTTGGGTTGCACACCCAACTGGCTCTCCTCAGAGGGCAAGTTTAAGTGTCCCTGCCACGGCTCTGGTTTCGTGATCACCGGCATCAACGTCGAAGGTCCCGCGCCGCGCCCGCTCGAGCGCTACAAGATCGGCCTCTCACCTGATGGCCAGATCGAGATTGATAAGAACACTAAGTACCAGGAAGAGAAGGGCCAGTGGACCATGGACGGTTCCTTCCTCTCTTACACCGCCTGATCTCTCCACTGCCCCCTCCTCAACGCAGCACGACTCAGCTCTTCCGTCGCACTAGATGAACAAGCTCTTCGAAAAGATCCGAGAAACCCAAGTGTGGAAGTCCATCTTCCGTCACGGCTATCCGGACACACCGAGAAACAGGACTCTAGCGGTCCTCTCGAACTTCTTCTTACACCTGCACCCGGTGAAGGTTCGCCGTAGCGGCATCAACCTCTCATACACCTGGTGCATGGGCGGTTTGACCTTCTTCTTGTTCTTGAT
>JAPKBY010000148.1 GCA_028823185.1 Planctomycetota bacterium | reverse complement strand
GTCATCGTACTTTTCTGATTCGTCAAACCAGCCAGCCTGCCGGGGTTGAATTTCAACGGGCGTAAATGCGAAGAGGTCGGCTTCCGACCGGCCCATGACACCCGCGGAGAGCTCAACGCCAGTTATGGCGCCTTCGACGAGCGCTTCCTCGCCGGAAGTGATGATGGACTCAATCGCTGCTACCAGCTCATCGCCGCGAGTGACCCTCTGGACTCCGGCTGATGATCCGCCTCGGTTGGGTTTGACGAACCATCCCTGACCACCGGTGTTCATCCCATCCAACTCAGCTTCTAGAGCAGCCATGCCCTCTGGCTCTGTCGGGAGCGAAACGAGGAGGCGTCCAGGGGAACACTCGAGGCCCGCGAGCATGAGGGAATCTCGTGTCGAGGCCTTGTCCATGCAGAGCGCGCTGGCTGCTGGCCCAGAGCCCGTGTATCTAACACCGGCGCTCTCTAGAGCGGACTGAATGTCACCATCCTCACCTCGCCCGCCATGAAGTGCATTGAAGACAACGGCTCCAGGGGGAATGGCGAGTAGCGCCTGATCCTCTGAGAGGACCTTGTCATGGAAGGACCATCTCCCATCGGCGTCAATGACGACCGGATCGGCTCGTCCCGCCCAGGCTCCTGATCGGCTAGCGCCTTGAAGGGCTTCCAGCACTGCTGCTCCAGACTGCAGGGAGACCGCTCTCTCAGTGGAGGTCCCGCCATGCAGGACTAAGATGAGCGGAGTCGACGGGGTGATCGTCGATGAACGGGGGTCTTCTGATTTCACTCGCTCAATAGTAGAGCTGGCCGTCGTCTGTTTCGAGCGGCGTGCGCGGTAAGCATGCGCGAAATGACTCAGCGTCTTCAGCGAGCAATGGATCGATCTCGATCGCCACGACTCCGCCCTCTTCCGGGGCAGGGAGGGTGAGACCTGCCTCTATGGCCCACCTTCCGTGAAGTGCGCAGAGCTGAGCACGCGCAGTATCAGGTGAGTCATTCCCCTCGCGGTTTTTAACGGGGGCGAATTCAGCAGCCCGGTCAACCTCTAGGGTGATGCTCTCATTTGCGAGTCCTAGAGCATCAAAGACGAAGGTCTCAAACTTCATCCCGTCGACAAGCGCCTGATCGCCATTAGGGCTAAGGCATGAGATCTGCTTCTTGGCGACGTGCCAGGGGAGGCGCAGCTCGCCATCTGTGATCTCCCTGATGAAGTCGATCGAGATGGCGTGGACAGCAATGTTTCCGGCAGAGAACTTGAGGCTCCCTTGATCATTTACAGCATTCAGCAGCTCTGTGGACATGTCTGAGTACTCAATGCACCCCATCTTTCCATTCACCAGTCCGAGCACGCCGACCTTTTCGTCTGCGCTGGATTTTTGAACCACCTTGCTCGACATCTGGGCTCCTGCCTCGCAATGAAGGCCGATGAAGAGCGGGTCAGCCGGTCGCACGAGCGGATTGTCTACTTGGAAATAAGACAGCGTCGTGACCCCGCGACTCTTCGCATCGTCTAGGCAGCCGGAGCTAACGAAGGCCTCAAGGGAGCCGCCGTGCCCATTGGGCGCGAGGAATAGGCTGCTCTTGTCTTTTAGGAGTACATTCCCTGCGAGGTCCAAAGCTGGGAGCATCTTCTGCGTGAAGAAGACGACGTCCTCACTCGGCAACCCGAAGTTATCATTGGCTTCAAAGATGTTCTTGGTCTGCTGGTCATTTGCTTGGGATGTCATCACATACCACGGCGTTCGGATTCCATAGCGCTTGTTCAGAGCGAGGATTCGCCTGGCATGAATTTCAAATAATGACCATCCACTCACGGGGCCGACCGGGAAATCACCTTTGGGGCCATCACAGCCAAGCCTTGTCGCTTGGCCACCTGCGACCAAGAGCATCCCTACCCTTCCCGCTGCGAGCTCAATGGTCCCCCTGGAGATCGCAGAGAGGACGCGATCACTCTTACGCTCCACTTCATCCAAGGTGACAGTGTCTGGCGGCAGAATGGAGGATGCGGTGTCATCGCTCCCCATCATTTTTCCGAGCTCTCCGAGCTCGGAGATCAGCTTGAAGTCCAAGGCCGCGATCTGATCGCTGAGGAGGTCTTTTGAGTCTTCGCTGAGTGAGGCCCAAACCTCAAGGAGATGAGGCTGCGAGTGCTTTATGAGCAGTTCCTGAATGTCCTCTTTCTCTAAAATCGTCGTGTTCACGATTGCCTCAATCCCATTTTCCTCGGCTTCTGTCGCCCCTTTGACGGGTGACGTGGGTCGCGTGCAGTGGATTGACGCGTGATGCGCCGTTCACGACCAGATCCAGAGTAGCAGGCCTCGCCGGCAGTGCAATGCAAATTCCTACCCACTTGATGCGCTGCCGGTGGCTCCGGGCACATACGACGCGTTACGGGGGCCCTGGCGCTCTAGTCGAGCTGGCCAATCAAGAGGCTCACATTGTGCCCCCCGAATCCCAACGAGTTGGAGAGAGCGTTCCGCACTTTGAGGGCCCTGGCTTCTCCAGGTATGTAATCAAGATCGCACTCAGGGTCGGGAGTCGTGTAATTTCTCGTCGGGTGCACGACTTCGTTCTTAACGCTGAGCGCTGTTGCGACAAGCTCAAAAGCAGAAGAGGCTCCGAGCAAGTGCCCGATCATCGACTTTGTACTAGAGACCATGAGCTTGTCGGCGTGATCTCCAAAGGCTCGTCGAATCGCCCGAGTCTCGATCGCGTCATTGTATTTGGTGCTCGTTCCGTGAGCGTTGATGTAGTCAACGCTCTCAGGCTTCACTCCCCCTTGCCGCATAGCGATCGCCATCGCTCTCGCGGGTCCATCTCCGTCTTCTTTGGGAGCGGTGATGTGGTGAGCGTCGTCAGTGGAGCCATAGCCTTTGACCTCAGCATAGATCGTCGCTCCACGAGCTTGGGCGCGCTCAAGCTCCTCTAGAACGAGGATGCCGCAGCCCTCCCCCATGACGAAACCGTCACGGTCCTTGTCAAAAGGTCTTGAGGCCAGCTCAGGCTCATCATTACGAGTCGAGACAGCTTTAGCCGAGCAGAACCCGGCTAAGGCTAGGGGAGTGGTGGATGACTCAGCGCCACCCGTGATGACCACGTCCGCCTCGCCACTCTTTATGCTTTGAAGGGCGAGCCCGATGGCGTGCCCAGATGAGGCGCAAGCGCTAGAGGTCGTAAAGACAGAGCCGAGCAAGCCATTGGCGATGGCCACCTGACCTGAGACGGCATTGGCCATGATTCGTGGCACAAAATGAGGGCTGACGCGCCTCGCTCCCCTCTCAAGGAAGACGAGGTGCTGCTCGAGGATCCCAGTGATGCCTCCAATGCCCGTGCCCAGAATGACTCCGAAACGCTCTCGCTCTTCAACAGAGAGCTCGTTGGAGTCATCGTAGCCAGCGTCAGCGAGCGCCTCCTTGGTCGCGACGAGCGCGAACATGGTGAATGGATCCAGCTTTCGCTGGTCAGGGCCATTGAAGTGGTCCTCTACATTCCAATTGACGGCGCCTTCAATACGAGCGGTATGTCCGCTTGTGTCGAACTTCGAGATGGTTCCAACACCATTCTCTCCGGCAAGAATTTTAGGCCAGAACTCGGGCACGCTTACGCCCAAGGCGTTTACGGTTCCGAGTCCCGTTATGACTACTCGGCGCATAGCATCTCCATGTGGTCGACTTAGGGTCGACCAGCGGCGGAATCAGTCGCTCTTCTCGGTGATGTAGTCGACAGCTGTTCCGACGGTTGAGATCTTCTCAGCGTCTTCATCAGGGATGGAGACGCCGAACTCGTCTTCAAACTCCATGACCAGCTCGACCGTGTCTAGCGAGTCTGCTCCGAGGTCGTTAATGAATGATGTATCGCGGGTGATCTTGTCGGGCGTCGCGCTCAATTGATCACAAACGATTCGAATGACTTTGTCTTCGATGGATAGGGCTTCAGTCACCTTTCTCTACCTATTATTAGGGTTTGATGGTCTCGCAGGAACGCCCCGCGTGACCGGTATAAGGGAGTAGCTTGCACGGGGAAGGACCCCAATGCCACCTTCTTCTAGAGGCTGAGGCCACCATCTACGATGATTGTCTGCCCCGTCACATAGGAGCCGCCTGGCCCAGAAAGCCAGGCTACGGCTTCAGCGATCTCTTCTGGTCTGCCAACTCGCCCGAGCGGGATGGAATCCCGAAGGCTCTCAGCAGCGGAATCAGTCATGCCAGCGGTCATGTCCGTCTCTATGAAGCCAGGAGCGACTGCGTTAACGCACACTTTGCGACCTGCCAGTTCCTTGGCTACAGAGCGCGTCAAGCCGATGACTCCAGCTTTGCTGGCTGCATAGTTGGCCTGTCCAGCATTGCCGGTCACTCCAACAACAGAGGCGATGTTAATGATCCTTCCGCCAGACTTCATGATCGGCCGTGTGGCAGCCTTGATGAAGTTCCACGTGCCCTTCAGGTTGACTGCCAAGACGCGATCGAAGTCATCTTCGCTCATGCGCATCAAGAGCTGGTCCTTCGTGATCCCAGCGTTGTTGACAAGGATGTCTAAGCCGCCCAGCGCAGCTGAGGCTTCTTTGACCAGTGCTGCGACAGCACCGGTGTCAGAGACATCAACGCCAAAGGCTGCGGCTCCTTCTGTGTGCGCATTGCAGGCCGCCACGGTCTCAGCGCAATTCCCGGCTGATGTGGCGATGCACGCCACCTTTACGCCTTCAGAGGCGAGACGGACGGCGATGGAGCGTCCGATGCCTCTGGATGCGCCGGTCACGAGCGCGCACTTGCCGGGCAGGCTCCAGTTCAATTTGGACTCACTCATGCTGTCTGGGCTCCTTCATCTGTCTTGGGGGAATCGGCTGACTCACAGATCGCGTCTCTATTGATTTTCCGGAGGATGCCGCTGAGGACTTTCCCCGGAGCAGGCTCGAGGAATGACGTGTGCCCCTGAGAGAGCATCCACTTGATGCTCTCTTCCCAGAGTACCGGGGAGCAGACCTGCCGCTCGAGGAGACTCCTGATCTCTCCTGCGCTCGTGATCGGTGCGGCCGTGACGTTGCTGATCACGGGAAGCTTTGGCTCAGACATCTCGACATCAGCTAAGGCGCTGGCGAGTCGATTTGCGGCGGGTCGCATGCACTCTGAGTGGAAGCCGCCTGCCACTTTGAGCCTGATAGCTCTTCGGACACCCAGCTCCTTGGAGGCCTCTTCGGCTACGTTGAGCGCTGAGATTTCACCGGAGATG
>JAPKBY010000147.1 GCA_028823185.1 Planctomycetota bacterium | reverse complement strand
GAAAGATGACTTCGCAGAGTTTCTTCGCTCAGCTAAACCCGGCCAGTGAGCCGAGCTGGTAGGTGAGGAAGCTCGCGAGCCACGCGAGCCCTGTCATATAAGTGAACATAAAGAGCGGCCAACGATAGGTCGCCGTCTCTCTACGAACAGCTGCGAGAGTGCTCATGCACTGACAAGCGAGGGCGATGAAGATCAGCAAGGAGAGACCGACGAGCGGGGTGTAGACGAGCTCCCCGTTCTCCCTTCGAGCTGTGCGGAGCTTCTCTCGAAGAGTAGTTGTCTCTTCGTCGACGTCTTCGGAGAGCCCGTAGACGAGCCCCATGGTGCTGACAAAGACCTCTCGTGCGGCGAAGGCGCCGATGAGGCCTACGCCGATCTTCCAGTCAAAACCGAGCGGCGCGATCAGGGGCTCTAGCCCCTGGCCAAGCTGCCCTGCATAGGAGTTGTGAAGCTGTGCGGCGCTCTCCGTGTTGTTGATGGCGGCGACAGAGGCATTGAGCTCTTCACCCGAGAGCGTGTTTGCCGCCTCGATCCTCTGCGCTTCATAGCGCTCAGCCAGCGGCGCCTGTGCAGGAAAGGAGAGCAAGAGCCATAGGCCGATTGTGCAGGCGAGGATCACGCCCCCAGCCTCTTTCAAAAAGAGCGAGCTGCGCTGCCACATCATCCTCGCGACGGTGGGAAGGTGGGGCCTTCGATAGGGAGGGAGCTCGAGCAACATTGGAACGCTGGGTCCCGTGAAGAGTGTTCGTGAGAGAACAGCCGCTGCGGCCAGGGCGACTATCGTGCTGAAGAGATACATGGCGGCCATCAGCAGCCCCTGCATCGGCAAGCCAAACCAATCGCCTACCGGGAAGAGAGCGCCGATGATCAAGGTGTAGACCGGCAGGCGAGCGGAGCAGGTCATCAAGGGCACGACCATCATGGTGAGGAAGCGGTCGCGCTGACGCTCTAAAGTCCGGGTCGCCAAGACAGCCGGGATAGCGCAAGCGAAGCCGCTCATCATCGGAACAAAAGCTCGTCCGTTCAGACCCATCAACCTCATGACTCGGTCCATGAGGAAGGCGACCCTCGCCATATAGCCGGTGTCTTCCAAGAGCCCGATGAAGAGGAAGAGCAGCAAGATCTGCGGAAGGAAGACCACGACTGAGCCGAGGCCAGCGATGATCCCTTGCGTCAGGAAATCACGGAAGAGACCAGCGGGGAGCGCCTCTTCGGTCGCCACGGCCAACAAGCCAAAGACGCCTTCAATGAGATCAATACCAGGGCCTGACCAGGTGAAGAGGGCCTGGAAGACGACGGTCATCATCGCGAGGAAGAGTCCGAAGCCAAGGAAAGGGTGCAGCAATATGGAGTCAGCGCGCTCTGTAGAGCTGCGCGAGCTCGCGGCGAGCTGTCCCATGTCAGCTACCGCGCGGTCGATGTAGGCGTAGCGAGCCATGATGACCTGGCGTTCAATGTCGCGCTCTCCAGAGCTGCGCTCTTTGACAGCTGCGCGAAGGTCGTTCGGGATCCCCGACAGTTCATCCCCGTCATCGAGAGAGAGCAGCGACCAGAGCGCGAGCGCGGTGCGGCGCGCCCCTGAGCCAGGGCTCCAGGAGCTGGGGAGGTAGTGAGCGACTGCCTCGACGTCTTCTACGAGTTGGCTAGAGAGCTCCCAAGGGAAGACGCTCGTGGGGAGATGTGCGTCTAGCAGGCTCGCCTCAATTTTTAATCGGAGCTCTTCAACGCCCTCGCCGCTCACTCCTGAGACGGGGAGCGCAGGAACACCAAAGGCCTCGGAGAGAGCCTCGAGGTCAACGCCTGACTTTCCACAGAGATCACTCATCGTGACAGCGAGAATGACCGGGAGCCCAAGCTCGCGAACTTGAAGCGCGAGGTAGAGATTGCGTGAGAGTTGAGTGGCGTCGACGACCAAGACGACTAAGTCGGGCCGTCGCACGTCGCTTAAGCCAGCGATGGACCTAATGGCGATCTCTTCTTCAACAGATCGAGCCGAGAGGCTGTATGTGCCCGGAACATCAAGGACCTGAATCGAGTCCGAGCCCTTTAGCCTGCTCTCGAAGCGCTCGACCGTGACGCCGGGATAGTTCGTGACCTTCTGCTGGCTCCCGGTGAGCCAATTAAAGATGGAGGTCTTGCCGACATTGGGGTTGCCTGCGATGGCGACGAGGGCGCCGTCGCCCGCTCTCTCTTGAGTGGTGGCCATCGATCAGGCGCGCTCAATCATGACTTGTTCTGCCTCGGACATACGCAGGCTCAAATGGCAGCCTCGGCATTCGATCTCAACGAGGCCGCCGATAGCAACACGACGCACTAGGCGAACAGGTGCACCAGGCAGGAATCCAAGCTCCATCAAGCGCAGGCGCAGGGCAGGAGAGCATTCCATTGCGCGGAGGAGCCCGGTGTCTCCGGCATGAAGGTCGCTGAGGCGTGTCATTGGATATGAGTCTTATTGAGACTCATTCTCAATAAGTCTACTCGATCAGGCCTGAGAGGGACTCCGGTCCGGGTGAGAATTAGGGCTCAAGTGAACCCCAAGGAAGGGAGAAGTGGGCCGCGAGTATTCTTAGGATAAGACAACAACCTAGGAGAGCCCATGACAACGACAGAGGAGCAGCGAGTGACAAGCGTTAAGGAAGCAGCTGGAAGAAGGGCCGCCGACATGGTCGAGACGGGGACGATCGTCGGCTTAGGCACAGGATCAACGGTCTGGTTCACCCTGCTCAGGCTCGCGGAGCGGATTCAATCGGAAGGCCTAGAGATCGTCGGTGTGCCAACGTCGATGGACACGACGGAGAAGGCCACAGACCTGGGCATTCCTCTCTTGGGTCTTGGTGAGGTTGAAAAGATTCACCTCACCATCGACGGAGCAGATGAGATCGACGGCGAGTTTCAGATGATCAAGGGCGGCGGCGGGGCGCTCCTGAGGGAAAAAGTAATCGCCTCGATCTCAGATCGTGAGGTGATCGTCGTCGGGCCAGACAAGGTCGTCGAGAAGCTCGGAACAACGTTTCTGCTGCCCGTTGAGGTGACAAGCTTCGCTTTGCCGACAGTGAGTCGAGCCCTCGCAGCCTTAGGGTGTGAACCTGTCTTGAGGCTCTCTGACCCTGGCGTCGCGTTGACGACAGACAATGGAAACCAGATCTTGGACTGTCGCTTCCCGAATGGAATTGACGACCCCCGCAACCTTGAGAGAGCGATAGCCGCGATCCCAGGCGCAGTTGAGAGCGGGCTGTTCATCGACCTCGCTCACGCCGTCATTATTGGAAAGGAAGACGGAAGCGCAGAGGTGCGCGAGCGCTAGTCAGCCTCAGAGTGACTGGACGAAAGCCAACAGGGCCTCGAGGTCGGCGTCCGGATTCGTGCTCGCTAGATCTTGTTGAACCTTTGAGATGCCCGGTACGAACTGTTCGTGTCCGCGCACATCGTGGAACTCATTGAAGTTCTTCATGAGTCCAGCTCTCAAGATTCCGTCCGAGTATGCGGCGTCTCCATAGACGGGATCCGCTGAGGTCTGGATCTCAGGGTCCAGGAGCGCTCTTAGAGAGAGCGGCCCGTGTCCGTGGAAATAAGGAGCGGTAGCGAAGACGCTGAGCTTTGTCGGGATGGAGAAGTGAGTCGACTCTCTACTGAAGAAACGGAAGGGATTGGCGGGATCGCATGTGGGGTCCAAGACGGGGTCGCAGGGACATAACCAGCCGTTCGGGTCGTCTCTGAAGAAGCCGTCTGGGCCATCAGGGTTCATGACCGCATAAGTCTCTATGTCCGAGAAGAGGTCTAGGTTGCGATCGAAGTCCGGCGCGCCGTCGTTGTCGAGGTCGACGTTGGCCCCGGTGTTTACGTTTCGAATGTTGGGCTGGACGATGTTCTCACGGAGAGAGAAGCACTCAGGATCCCAGAGCTCGAAGTGCGGCTGCTGGGTGATGAGCGGACTCAGGAAATCTGCCGTGTAGAGACGAGGCCCCGGCGTGCTGCCGAGATTTGTCTCTATGTTGGGGTGACATTCAGCGCAGCCAGCATGGCGCAGTGTCGGGTTGAGTCCGGTGTCATCGAGGCCGAAGAAGAGATCTCGACCGACCTGTGCGAGCGGGGTTAGATCACCGCTTGAAGGGTCAAGGTTAGGATTGAGAGGGAACGGAATCGTCTCGTGATAATCGATCAGGGCTTGTTGCTCTGCGTCATCAAAGTCACCGGTGCCTCCATTCTCGCCGCCAAACATGGGGCCTGTCTCGCCCATGTGAAGGCGGACACCTTTCCAGAGCAAGAGCCCTGTGCCGAGGGAGCCGCCATAGACCGGCATGGTCGAGCGCGGTCCAGCTGGTCGTTGCCAGACGTTCCCATCCTCTCCACCTTCGAAGTGGCAAGAGGCACAGCTGTTGTTGAAGTTGCCGGTCGTTTCCTCTCTAGAGGCATCCTCAAAAATTTCTAACCCGAGCCGAGCCGAGAAGGTCATCGCATCGGGCTTAAGGAGCGTCTTGATCTGAGGGGAGGCTTGCGCAAAGGCGTTGTTGGCGAAGTCGACCTCTAGATGGCTGACCGTACGAGTCGCCTCGTTGATGAGATAGATCCGGGCGCGGTCCGTGCCGGGCTCCTCGTGAAGCGCGATGCCCAGCGGTAAGTCGCCAGTGGCCGTACTGGTGTCCAATGCAGAGCGAGGTGAAAAGCCGATCCGTGGCGGGTAGACAGCTTTCAAGCTGAGTTGTCCGCCTTGGACTTCATAGAGGAAGATGTCTTCAGAGCCACGATTCATGAGCAAGAGGCGATCACCGGCAGCGTTAAAGAGCGCGCGACTTGGTTGTCCAGCGCGGTGGCCGAGCTCATCAGGAGAGACGCCGCTTGGCCTCAACCTCATTCGGACCGCGTTCGTGTAGCAGTGTTCGCCAGTTATTCGCGTGATACGAGCTTGGCACACCAGGGTTAATCCATCCAACGCAGCTCTGTTTGGAATGTTGATCGTCTTCGAGCCACTAGAGATATCGAACATGAAGCGCGGAACGACACGCTTGACCCCTTGAGGAGTGTTCTGCTGAAGCTCTTGAGTTCCGATGAAGAGTTGTGCGAGGTCTGTGCCGGATTGGCCGGTGATGACGAAGTTGGCAGAGCCTCCGAGGGTGGGGGCGCCCGTCGCACCCAAGAGGATCGTGTCACCATTTGTGAAGGGCTTCGGTTCACCGACGGAGCCGTACTCAGCGGGTTCAGGGTCATCATCTAGCTCGTGGTGAAGCCGCA
>JAPKBY010000146.1 GCA_028823185.1 Planctomycetota bacterium | reverse complement strand
TAAGCGAAGGCGCGCAGCACATCAGTCTCGAGGCTCGCGCCTGCTTGATAACGAGCTTCGGCGATCTCATGGAAGGCTCTCGCGCTCTCTTGTGCCGCGGCCGCGATCTCGACCTTGGCTTGGTCTTCGAGGAGATCGTAGTAGAGGATGGCCGCCGCGGTCTCTGCGGCGAGCTCAGCCTCGATCCAGTTCCAGTTCGCAGCGCTCGCGTTCGCCTGTGCGGCGTCGACACCATAGGTCATGCCCGCGATGTCGATGCTCATCCTGATGGAGGCGCCGAGGTTCGCGTTGCGCTTGTCGACGTCATGAAGGAGCCCGCCGTTTGATCCTTGAACGACGCCGTTCACCCGGCTCCAGCGGGAGCCCACGACGAGCTCGGGATAAAAGGCGTCTCCCTTTGCCAGCCGCAGGGCAGCGTTGGCAGAGAGCTGGGCATCACCTGCCATTAAGACCTGAATCGAGTTGAGGCGCGCGATGTCCATCGCAGCAGCGAGGCTGAAGTGTTCAGGGGATTGAGTCGGGGCCAACTCCACTCCACGGGGAGGGAGACCTAAGCCCGCTTCGCTGCCCATCGCAAAAGCGGATGTCGTGGGCATGTCTACGACAGATTCTGCGGGCGGGTTGTTCGTGGCACAGCTCGCGAAGAGAGCGAGCCCAGATAACGTCCAAAGCTTCATCAGTTCTTCTTCGCCCCCGTCACGATCGCGTCACCATCCGTGAGGCCAGTGGGCCTGCCGAGGATGACGTGCTCTGTGCCTTTGAGCCCAGAGAGGATCTCGACGACGCGCCCATCGTCCATTCCGACGACGACGTCGGCTCTACGAGCCTTCGCGCCTTCAGCGATGAGGACCCATGTCTTACCGTCGCGCGCATAGATCCCCGAGCCGGGGATGGTCATGGCGTTCGGGTGATTGAGGACAGTGAGCTTGGCGTTGCAGTACATGCCAGGCATGAGGGCTCCGTCTTCGTTATCGAGCAGGACCTCTGCTTGCATGGTGCGAGTGCGAGCGTTGAGGGAGCCCGCTGTGCGGGCGATCGTGGCTTCGATCGGAGCGTGCGGGAAGGCGTCGAAAGTAAGCGTGAGGCTCGCTCCTGTCGTGACAAAGGGGACGTCAGGCTCCGGGATGTCGAAGAAGAGTCGCAGCTGGCTCACGTCCGCGAGCTCAACGATCAGGGTCGAGCCAGCTTTCACGAGCGCGCCGGCGTCAGCGTGTCTTGCGGTCACGAGGCCCTGGGGATAAGGGTTCGTCAAGTTGGCGAAGCCTATGAGTACTTCGGCTTGGGCGAGCGAGGCTTGAGCGCTGCGGGTGACCGCGAGGGCGCTCTCAGTCGCAGCGATCGCTGCTTGGACCTCTGCATACTTCGCCCCAGCGCTGGCGCGAGCGGCGCCGGCAGCTGCGCGTGAGGCTTCGAGCCGGGCTTCGGACATCTCAAGCGCGCCTCCAGCCTCATCAAGCTGCTTGTCAGTGGCGGCGCCTTTGGAGTGCAGCTCCCGGACGCGCTCTGCGATTTTGATCGCGAGCGCGAGCTCTGCTTCGGCGACCATGACCTCTGCTATGCGCAGCTCGGTCAATGATTGAGCGACGGTCACGTCAGCCTCCGCCTTCGAGATCATGGCGTCCGCGTTAGCGACCCCGGCGAGCGCTTCGTCTACGGCTGCCCGTGCGCTGTCGGCGGCTGCGTGAAGATCAGGCACGTCGAGGCTCGCGACGGTGTCTCCCATGTTGAGGATGTCACCGCGTTCGGCAGAGATCGTTGCGATATAGCCCTCGACGCGAGAGAAGAGCGCGGTCTTTTGCCAAGGCTCTGTTCCACCGACGAGGCTGAGCTCTCGTTGGAGATCTTGGCGGGTCACCGGTGCTGTGGCGACGCGGCGGCCTTGCGCGAGCGAGGGCACCGCAGCGGTGAAGAGGGCGAGAGCGATGAGGGAGAGCTTTTTGATTTGCATGGCGCGTACTTAACTAGAGAGCGAGCTCTTCCTCAGAGGGAGAGATGGCGGCGAAGCGACCGAGGATGCCGTAGAGAGCCGGGACGACGAAGAGAGTCAAAAGAGCCCCGCCGAGCACCGCGCCGATGACGGCGCGCGCGAGCGGGACGTTGGCCTCTGCGCCTTCACCGAGGCCGAGGGCCATGGGAAAGAGCGCGAGGATGGTTGTGAGAGAGGTCATGAGCAGCGGGCGAAGGCGCGCAGCGCAGGCGTCGAGGATGGCGGTCTCTAGGTCTGCACCTTCGCGTTGCCTGCGGACGGTGAAGTCCACCAGCAAGATCGAGTACTGGACGACAAGGCCGACCATCAAGATGAGCCCCATGAAGGCTGGGATGGAGAGGGGTGTGTTCGTCAGCCAGAGCGCAGCGACCACACCGACTAAGCCGAGGGGGACGGTGAGCATGATCACGAGCGGCAGCACGAAGGAACGCAGCTGCGCGACCATGACGAGGAAGACCAAGAGGGCTGCGATGAAGAGCCCGGTTTGGAACTGCCCGAATGACTCGCGCATGGTCTGGATCTCTCCCTTGACCTCATAGCGATAGCCGCGTCCGCCGTACTCGTCCATCAGCGCGATCAGCGCTGGAGAAGTGGCGAGGCGCTCTTCGATCTCAGCGACTGCGCCGCCTAGATCGCGCCCTTCGACGTTAGCGAAGACGTCCACCGTGCGCGTGATGTTGATGTGCTTGATGACCGCAGGAGAGCTGGTCCGCTCTAAGCGCGCGATGGTCTTTAAGAGGACGGACTTCTCGGTGCCCTTGCCTGTGATCGGGATGTTCTCGAGGGTCTCGAAGGAGATGATCTCTTCGATGGGGTACTGCGCCCCGATGAAGTAGTGGTTTCCGTTGCGCGGATCGATCCAGAAGGAGGGCTTGAAGGAGACCGAAGAGTTGAGCGCCGTGACGACGTTCTTCACGACCTCCTCTTGGGTGAGCCCGAGCTCGGCAGCCTTCACGCGGTCGACCTCGATCATCACGGCCGGGTACTCGAGCGGCTGCTCGATGCGGACATCTTTGACGCCTTCGATCTGGCTCATCTCTGTTACGAGGGCGCGCGCGATCTCGTGTGAGACCTCGAGGCTTGAGCCTTGGACTTGAACGTCGATGGGAGCGGGGAGGCCTTCGTTGAGCGCGGCCGTCAACATGCCGCCTGTGTCGAAGGCGAACTCGATGCCAGGGAAGCGCGCGTTGAGGTGTTCGCGCAACGCGGAGGCCCACTCTTGCGAGCTGCTGACATGCTCATCCTTCAGCTGGCAGAGGATGAAGGCATCCATCGGCCCGTTGTTGAAGGTGTAGGCGGCGGGCCAGTCATAGAGCACGCCGATGTTTGAGATGACGAGGGCGAGGTCTGAGGCGGGGTCTGCATCGCCCGGGTCCGCCGCGCCGACGACGGCTTGAATTTCAGCTTCGACCTCAGCGACGAGCTCTTCGGTCTTCTCGAGGCGGGTTCCAGGGGCCGTCCGGACGAGGATGGTGAACTGTCCGGAGTCTGTGCGCGGGAAGAGCTCGGTGCCGAGCTTTCCAAATCCAATGAGGGCGACGGCGAGCAGTCCGGCTGCGCCGAGGACGACGAGCCAGCGCATCTCGTAGCAGCGCTTGGCGATGCCGCGGTAGGCGAGGGCGAGTCCGGAAGTGGCAGAGTTGTCTGCGGTGACCTCTGACTTCATCAACTTCGCAGCGGCAGCTGGGATGAAGGTCATCGCCACGAGATAAGACGTCGCCACCGCGAAGGTCACGGCGATCGCGAGGGGCGAGAAGAGATAGCTCGCCATCCCTGAGAGGAAGACGACGGGGAAGAAGACCACGACGAAGGTCAGGGTGGAGACGAAGACGGGCAGCGCCACCTCTCCCGCGCCGTCGCGGGCAGCGTCACGGTTCGACTTGCCCATGGCCTTGTGCCGCGTGATGTTCTCGATCACGACGATGGCTTGGTCGACGAGGATCCCGATCGCGAGGGCGAGACCGCCGAGGGTCATTGAGTTGAGCGTGTCGCCTGTGAAGTAGAGTCCGAGTCCGGCGCCGAGGATCCCCATGGGGATGGCGACGAGGACGATGCCTGTGGAGCGAGCGTTGCGCAGGAAGAGCAGCACGACGAGGGCGACGAGGGCTGCGCCCATGAGGCCGTTCTTGACGAGGTTGCTGATCGAGCTGCGGACGACGGAGGACTGGTCCATGACCACGTCCATGCGCAGGTCAGCTGCCTTCTCGTCAAACTCGCGGATGCGCTGGAGGATGGTCTCGGCCTTGCCTCTCACCGCGTCGACGATCTCGAGCGTGTTCGCGCCGGGCTGACGATAGATCGGGATGTAGACCTGGCGGCGCCCGTTGATGCGGACGATGTTGGATTGAATCTGCGAGCTGTCCACGGGCTCTGCGACGTCGCGCACGAAGACGGGGCCGTTCTCATCCATGCGGATGGGGATGTCGCCCAGCTCGTGGACCTCTTCGACCATCGCGTTGGAGAGCACGAGGTAGTCGAAGTCGCCCATCTTCGCTGACCCGGTGGGCACGAAGGGGTTGGCTTCTTGGACGGCGGAGACGACGTCCATGGGGGAGAGCCCACGCGCCTCGAGCTTGTCGCGATCGACATAGTTCAAGATGCGGCGCAGCACTCCGCCGTAGACGGCGGGAGCGATCACGCCTTGGATCGCCTGGAGGCGGTTGCGCATCTCGTAGTAGGCGACGTCGTAGAGCTCCTTCTCGGTCATCGTCTCGGAGGAGACAGCGAGCAAGCAGAGCGGCACCGAGGCCGTGGGGTCGAAGGGCATGACCATCGGCGGGAGGGTTCCCGGCGGCAGGTAGTACATGTCGCTCATGGCGAGCGAGGTGACCTGACTCATGGCCGTGGCGTCGTCGATGTCTTCTCGGAAGAAGTCCTTCACGATGCAGACGCCCTGCATGGCCTTGGCTTCTTGGTGGGAGATGCCGACCGACTGACCTGTCCAGCGCTGGAGTCTGGACATGATGTCCCGCTCGACGACCTCCGGCGGCATGCCGGGGTAGAGCGTGACGATCTGCACCGCGGGGGTGCGATAGATCGGCAAGAGGTCGGCAGGGATGAGGGTCAGCGAGAAGCTGCCGAGGACCAAGATCGTGAGTACACCCACGATCACGGTGTAAGGGGCGCGTAGTGCGAAGCGGACGAGAGCCATAGGTGGTGCGGGCTGCGGGGAGGAACCTCTAACAGCGCTGGAGATTGTAGGGCTCAGAGCACTCGCACTTAGCGAAAGCTCGGATTGATTGATC
>JAPKBY010000145.1 GCA_028823185.1 Planctomycetota bacterium | reverse complement strand
GGCGATGATCCTCTTAGGAGTGGGCCTGGTCTTGATCATGGCTGAGGTCCTTATCCCCAGCCTCGGAATGCTGGGCGGCTTGGCGGCGATCGCGCTGATCGGCAGCGTCGTAGTCGCTTGGCAGGAGTCGCCGGATCTCGGGCAGAGCTTCCTCTTTGCTGAGGCTGTGCTCGTGCCCGCCGCGATCATGACGGGGCTCAAGCTCTTGCCTAAGAGCCCGTTCACGAAGTTTCTCATCGCCCCCGGCTTCAGCTTCAAAGACGCTCCGGCTGTGGACGAGCGAGACAAGGACCTCTTGGGGAAGCGCGGCGTCGTTGAAGCGCCGCTGCGTCCCGCAGGGGCCGCTCGCATTGATGGACGTCGAGTTGACGTCGTCACGCGCGGAGAGATGATCCCTACAGGTGACTGGGTTGAGGTTTGTGGCCTCAGCGGTAACCGAGTGGAAGTGAGGGCGTGTGATGCGCCGAGCTCCACGGAAGCAGACGAATAGAACAACGCGACTCAATCAGAGTCGTAACTAAGAAGGACCCATCAATATGGAATTAATCAAGATCGCAGGGGGCATTGCCCTCGTCATCTTTCTGCTCGTTTTCCTCTTCGTGTTCCTCCGGTACGCGAACCTCTACCTGCAGTCGATCCTCACGAAGGCGGACATCGGGCTCTTTCAGATGTTCGCTATGGGACTCCGCAAGGTGAAGCCCTCGGTCATCGTGAACGCGAAGATCATGCTCGTGCAGGCTCGCATTGAAGAGGTCTCTGCGAAGGATCTGGAGGCTCACTATCTAGCTGGGGGTCGGATCAATCGCGTCGTTCAGGCGCTCATCTCTGCGAACCGCGCAGACATCGCCCTCGACTTCCGCACCGCGACAGCGATCGACCTCGCTGGCCGGGACGTGCTCGAGGCGGTGAAGACGAGCGTTACGCCTAAGGTGATCGACTGTCCTAACCCGGAGAGCGGGAAGGTGACCATCGCTGCGGTCGCTAAGGACGGGATCCAGGTGCTCGCGAAGGCGCGAGTGACCGTTCGTACGAACATCGCACGCCTCGTCGGCGGCGCGGGTGAGGAGACCATCATCGCGCGTGTCGGTGAGTCCATCGTCTCGACGATCGGCTCCAGCGAGTCGCACAAGAAGGTGCTTGAGAACCCGGATGACATCTCACGCGTCGTCCTCGAGCGCGGGCTCGACACTGGCACTGCCTACGAGATCGTCTCGGTGGACATCGCTGACGTCGATATCGGCAACAACATCGGCGCGCGTCTCCAAGCAGACCAGGCCGAGGCTGATAAGCGCGTCGCCCAGGCGAACGCTGAGAAGCGCCGCGCCATGGCCGTCGCCGCAGAGCAGGAGTTCACTGCCCTAGTCGAAGAGAACCGCGCCAAGGTCGTCCTGGCTGAGGCTGAGGTTCCGCTCGCGATGGCCGAAGCGCTGCGCGCAGGCAATATGGGCGTCATGGACCTCTACCGCCTCAAAAACATCGATTCAGACACCTCCATGAGGCGTTCGATCTCAGATGGTGACACCAAGCCGCCCGGAGACGGGCAGTAAGAGCCATGCTAGCGAGGATAGATGGTGACGCTCTCTATCAGCTGGTTGTCCTCGTCCTCTTAGGCGGGGGCAGCCTGCTGAAGTCCATACTCGAGAAGAAGTCGAAGGGCTCAGAAGCTCCGGGCCGTGAGCGACTGGGGAACCGTATGGCGGATCGCATCGAAAGGGGACGTGAGGATGTGCGCGATCGGCTGTCAGCCTTTGAAGAGAAGCAGGGGACAGCCCCTTCAGATCCATGGCAGCAGCTCATGGAGATGGGCGCGGAGGCTGAGAGCGCCGCGCAGGCAGCTGAAGAGGAAGAACTCTACTTAGAAGAGGTCCTCGCGGAGGCTCTCTCGTCTAAAGCTGCAGCTACTCCGGAGGTCTCCTTAGGGGGCAGCAGCTTCGAGACTGGGGTTTTTGATCAAGGGGCTCTCTCTGATATCGACTGGGAGTCTGGTGGGCGCATCCGCGAGGAAATCGAGGACAAGGTCTCTATGGATCTCTCGGCTCATGTCGAGGCTGATATGTCCGGAGGGGTCCGTGGTGATGCGAGAGCGAACGCGATCCCTTCGAAGAAGCAGCCGCGGGCGCGCCACTCATGGCGTGCTGCTGTCATCGCCGCAGAGCTCCTCGGAGCTCCGCTCGCATTGAGGGGGCCTGAGAGTCAGGCTCCCGGCCTTCGTCGTGGATAAAGAGCGCTGAAAGAGCGAGGATTCACTTATGCGATATTGGTTGATGAAATCAGAGCCGAACGTCTACTCCTTTGACGACCTCTTAAAGGATGGTCGGACGATGTGGGACAGCATCCGGAACTATCAGGCGCGCAACTTCATGCGTGATGACATGAAGATCGGCGATCAAGTGCTCTTCTATCACTCAAACGCTAAGCCGCCCGGTGTCGCCGGCATCGCCGAGGTCGTGAGTGAGCCTTATCCTGACCCTGTGCAGTTCGACCCTGCGTCGAACTACCATGACCCCAAGAGCGATCCGGACAACCCGCGTTGGATACTCGTGGACGTTAAGCCTGTTGAGGCGCTGCCGCGTTTTGTCTCCTTAGAAGAGCTACGTGGCGCAAAGAGTCTCAGCGAGATGCCGCTCTTACAGCGCGGACAGCGCCTTTCTATTCAGCCGGTGACCGCCGCACAATTTCGCGCAGTGCGTAAAATGGCCTCGAAGAAGCCAGCGGCCTCCTCGGGGTCCTGAGCGGGGTTGGGGGAACGGGAGAGGGGCCCCTGGGCCCCTAGAGGCCGTCTTAGGCGCGAGAGTTTCGCTCTCTTAAGTGACTGTTTTTTAGACACTTACACTCCTCTGGGGTGCTTTTTAGTGCTTCTATTCATTTGGAGCGCTTGATCGAGGGGCCAATCTGTGGTCCATCAGACCTCTCGCGGCGTGCTCCAGTGCCCTCTGGGGCTCGTGCGCCTTACTTTTTCACACAATCAACCCCCATTTGGGAGTAGCCCCTCATGAGCGAGCACTACGATCGCCTCTGCAGCATTCTTGAAGAAGCCAAAAACGACGTCGACAAAGCTGAGGGTGGCAACAAAGCCGCCACCTCACGTGTCCGCAAGCATATGCAAGCTGTGAAAGCTGCAGCACAGGACCTCCGTAAGGAGATGCTTGAGCTTCGTGACTCCGGCGGCGCAAGCTGAACTAGCTTCATAGAGGTAGGCCGCGTGCCTACCTTGTCCCAGGACCCACAGGTCTGGATCGTGGCGAAAGCCAAGAGCCAGGCTGGTGGGTCTTGTTCCTTATAAACGCCCTTCTCTTGGAAGGGGCGCGCTCTTCAGGCGCTGAAGATAACTAGAGGCTCAGCATCAGCCTCTAGGAGGCCTGCAAGGCGGGCGCGCTCATGCAGCACGCCTAGCGCACGCGCCCCATCCTCACCCAGCGCGCTCGTGCGTTCGTTCACGTATAGCTCAACGTGGTGCATGAGGACCTCATCATCAAACTCCTGCGCATGGGCTCTCATGGACTCTAGGGCGAGCTTCGGGTGAGCACGCGCCCACGTGAGCGATTCACTGATGAGTGAGCTGAGACGGAGTGTGAGCTCTTTTGGGAGGCTCCTGCGCGCGAAGAGTCCGCCGAGAGGTAGCGGTGAACCCGTCTCCTGCTCCCAGGTCTCTCCGAGATCTTCGATGAGGTCTAGCCCATGCTCTTCATAAGTGAAGCGCGCCTCATGGATGCAGACGCCAAGATCAGCCTCTCCCTGCTTGAGGGCGGGCAGGATCTCGTGAAAGGCGCGCTGTTCGATAGCCCCTTCCTCCGTGGAGTGAAAGAGCTGCCAGAGCAAGGTGGCCGTCGTCCAGCGCCCAGGGCAGAGCACGCGTGCTGCGGCTCCTTCAAGTGCACCGGGCCTGCTGAGGACAACGGGGCCCACACCGAAGCCCAGCGCAGCACCCACGGGGAGCACGAGCAGCTCCTGCGAGAGGTGGAGGCCGGCGTGAAAGCTGCCCTTGGCGACATCAAAGCGGCCAGCCGCGAGGCCGCGGTTGAGCTCTTCAACATCCAAGAGCTCGAAGTCCAGCTCGATGAGGGGGTCGCTGACGACGCCTGTGAGGAGCGCGTGGAAGGCGAAGGTGTCGTTTGGGCAGGTCGAGATGCCGATCCTAATGCGGGTCTTGCTCACTCTGGCAGCGCTCCTAGGAGTTCCAGAGCGAGCCGGCGGGCTGCGCTGAGTGCAGATGGGATGCGCCAGCGGCTCGCCTCTCTATCACCGACTTCATTGGAGATGCCTCGCACGATCCAGCAAGGGGTCTCTGCGAGCTGACAGGCGAGCGCGACACCGAATCCCTCCATGTCTTCGGCGATGGCGCTCGGATAGCTCTCGCGCAGCAGAGCGGCCCGTGCTGGTGTGTCACTCGCCGCACAGGTCGTCAGGAGAAGTCCCTGAGAAGAGGGCGTCTGAAGCTTCACGAGGTCGCTGATGGCCTCTCTGGTCTCGGAGGCAGGCCATTGTGGGAACCCGAGGGCGCTGGGGCCTTGGAAGCTCGCTCCTTCGCCAGCTCCGATTCCGTGGGAGGCGACAGCGTCAAAGGCGATGGCGCTGCCTGGAGGGTGAGCTTCGATGTCGTAGGCCCCTGCGATCCCGAGCAGCAAGACCTCTCGTGGGGCGTGGCGGGAGAGGAGTTCACCGGTCCTGGCGGCTGCGGCTGCGATTCCAAAGCCACAGACAGCGACCTGGACGAGCTCTGAGGGGAAGCCGCCGGCGTCTTCGAGGCGGGCTAGCTCTAGCTCTGTCGGGACGAGGAGCAGGGTCTTAGGGGATGACATGCGCTCCAGTCTCGCTCCTTCAGCCCAGAAGATCCATGCAGAGGAGCTCTTGATCTCTGGAAGCGCGCGACTAGGCCGTTCTGAGGTCTTATTCTAGGGCCTGCCAAATCGCTGCTGCCCGCAGCGGGCTATCCACACAGACACGCGCCAAGGGTTCCACATGAGATCTCTCACCACCGCAAAGCTCCTCTCGATTCTGTTTCTCTCGAGCGCAGGCTTTGCGCAAGACGCTGCGCCCACCGAGGCGGGCAGCCTCCAGAATCAGATCCGCACCGAGGGCTTAGAGAAGTCAGAGGTGCAGGACTGGCTGAAGACGCTCACGCAAGAGTTCGGGCCTCGCCTGACTGGCTCAGAGAGACTGCTCCGTGCGCAGAATTGGGCGCGTGATGAGTTCGAGAAGATGGGCCTCAGCGCAGAGCTTGAGGAGTGGGGCACCTT
>JAPKBY010000144.1 GCA_028823185.1 Planctomycetota bacterium | reverse complement strand
TATGACATTGTGCGCTGGCAGGCGTGTGCGCGTCGCCGTACACGTGCCGTTGGGGCGCTTGCTTCCCGTACTGGCTGTTCGGCAAGGTGCGCGCGCCCATGCGCAGGCTGCGCCTTCCTGTCTCGAGTAACTGTTCAGGAGCGGCAAGCGGCGCCGAGGAGCTCGGCTGGCCAGAGTCCGGGCGAGCGATCTTGTGGTTGGAGGCCGGGGCGGGCGCAGTGATGCCAGTCGTCAACACGCCTGAAGAGATCGAGCGCTTGCAGCAGCTCGGCTATGTGAGGTGAGCCTCGTTCAGACGGCCACGGCCCTCGCTGGCAACTTTGTGAGCTCTAAGAAGCCGATCGTGCCCGTGTGTTCTTCGCTGTAGCTCTTGCTACTGATCGCTCCGTCGTTGATCCCTCCTGCCATGTCCATGATCTCTTGCTTGCTGCGGTAGATGAGCTCCCACTCGAGGAAGGCTTCCATGAATCCTGAGGACTCGTTGGGGAGGTAGTTTGCGATGACCAGCCGCCCGCCTGGATTTAAGGCGTCAAAGAGGACTTGGGTTAATCGTTGGGCGATGGGTTGCTCTAGGTAGTCATAGAGTCCCAAGGAGTAGATCAGATCAAAGGTGCCGAGGTTGTGTCTTCCGGCGATGAGGCGTCGAACAGAGCCGGAGACGAGAGAGAGCGCTTCGCAGTCGCCCAATGAGCGTGAGACCTCGGCGAGGCTCGTCTCGTCTTGATCAAAGGCGACGATTCTACGAGCGCGGTTCAGGCGATTAGTGGAGAGCAGCTGCGCCTCTCTCATGTGTCCGCATGCGACAGAGAGGATCTCAGGCGCGTCGCATTCAACCATGGTCTTGTTTAAGAGCGCTGCCAGCTTCATCTTCCGGGCTCTCGCGCCGTGAGCGCATTGGCGATCCGTTACGAAGTCATAGACTCGTTGACCGACGTCATTGAGTCCGCGGGGTTGCTCGCTCTTGTAGATGAGATCCATCATTCGCGCGTCTCCTGCGTAGCCCCGAGGCTTCTCATAGATGCGTCTTGAGAGAGGGTCCTCTTGGATGATATCGAACAGGGGGTGCGCGCGGCAGGTCGCCTTCACTGCGTCCCACTCTTCTTTATTTGAGGTGACTTGGAGTTCGGAGAGCAGGCTGCATAGCTCTTGCATGTCTGCGTCACTGCTTGCCTCTTGAGTGAAACCCCTCAAGGCCTGGTCCAGTGAAGCCTGGAGTGCTTGGTTGGGATGAATCATGTTTCTGTCAGTAGGAGGGAAGCTTCGGTCGAAGGAGCATTCAGTGAAAACAGTCATTGTTCTTATTTGGACCTCTAGGAAGGACTCGTTGCCCCTGCCAAGTGCACTCCTCGCGCCCATGTTGGACCGCTAACTGCTTTTTTTCGGAAGTTGCGCGCTGGCTCTGCGTTTCCGGTCGTGAATACACCGCAATAAATCGGGCGACTACAGCAGCTCGCTTACATGCGCTGAAGGCGTAAAGAGCGCGCTCTGCTTAGGTGTTTAGTGAGGAGTGTCACTTGCTATTTCGCATAAAAACACTGCCCTAAATTCTGTGCTTTTCTTCTTCGATTCAGGCTTTGCTGCCGCTGGAGGTTGTGGATGGACGCCAGCGCGTTCACCAGTCAACCAAACCTAGAAGGCATAAATTGCCAGGAGCATGTGATGAAGAATACAGCGCATAACGATGTAACCGGACGTTCGATGGGCCTCTCTCTGCAGGGCTCGGTCCTCTTGGCGGCACTTGCCGTCCTCTCCCCCGGCGCCCAAGCGAGCGTTGATTGGTGGGATTTCGGCGGCGGCGGCGGGTGGGGTTGGAACGGGGGCGGCGGCGACGACCTCCCGACCGTCAGCACCTTGATTGATGAGGAAGTTGGGATCTCCTTCAACCGCTACTATGGCTCAGGCCTCGCGACAGGGCAGGCCTCATTGTCAGCCTCGGCAAGTGTTGAAGTTCATGATTCAGATGACTCGCTGATCCCCGTGGGGCGAGCGAGGGCTGATGTCTTGGGCCTCGCCAGGGTCACGCTCCTTGGCCACACACTGGAGGCTGCGCGCCTTGAGCTGAGCGGATTGGTCGAATCTCACGACTTCCAGCTCAACTCTAACGGGACAGATATGCTCTCTATTGACGAGAGGGCGCAGTATAGCGCGGGCGTCACGGCGCGGATCGCAGGGGTGACGCTCCTCAGTAATGACTGGGGGAACAGCGTTAACTACAACGCGGCGACGGCGGTCTCAGACGAGCTGGGGCTCGCAGGATCCATCCCGCTGGCCTCAACAGGCACGCTCCAGCGCAATCTCTTCTCCTTCACGCACTATTTCGCCGTCGGTCCCGTGCCGGTCTCTGTGAGCGCGAGCGCGGGCGCTGGCGTTCAGCTTGGCTCGAGCTTCAACTATGACGCGCTGGAGATGGAGGCCGGGATCGAGGGGAGCGCGAACGCCTACGCCAACGGGCAGATCTCGGGTGCCTTGGACTTCTTCATCGCTGCTGTCGGTGTGATGGCTGACGCCGACTTCGCCAACACAGGCGCCGCTATCAGCTTGGATGTTGACTCTGACGGCTTGCACGGTGGCTTCACGGCTAGCATGACGCCGATAAGGCTGCGGCTCTTCGCCTTCGCCAGCGTGGGCTATAGCTACTGGTCTTACACCTACTACAGGACCCTCTTCGACTGGAGTTCAGAAACCCGTCAGTATCAGCGGACGCTCTAGGAGTTAGAGACGGGGGTGGGCCGATCGGCTCACCCCCGCCTTATTTTTTTTGTTGGAGCGCTTCGGTTTGTTGAAGGGCGCCCCTGACTGAAGTACGGCCTAGGAGCCGCTTTTAGCCCATTTAGACCAGCAGCCACCCACCCATAGCCATGAAGAAACAACTGATACTCCCCACAGTCGGTCTCCTTAGCCTCTCTGCGATCCTGTTCACCTCCACGTCCAACTCTGACGGGCACGAATCAATGCTGGCTGCTCCCATGGCCCAGGCCGATCACTCGCAGAGAGCTGAGGAGACGACACGTGGGTTGCCGCTTGGGCTTGTGAATGAGAGGCGAGGACCCGAGCGCAGCAGCGCCTCTGGCGGTGACGGTCATGATGACCTCGGTGGGGTGCTCCATCCGAGCGCTGGGCGCAGCTTCCGCCACTCGCTGAGCGCTGACTATAGCTCCAAGCTCAATGTCGCAGGTCAGCAGCAAGGGACCGAGATGTCTCTCACGGGCGAGCTCGTGGTGAGCGTTCTCGGCGAGTCTGGGGAAGGTCTTCTCCTCGGGTTGCGCGTAGAGAGCGCCGCGCTCATTGTGCGCGCCAACGGGGAAACGCTGGGTGAAGAGCAGCAGGTGGCGCTCAAGGAATTCAGCGCGCTCCTTGGTCGTGAGAGCTTCGTGCATCTGAGCACAGAGGGCCGGGTCCTTGGGGTGCAGTTGGCGGCGGGTGTCGATCCGAACGCGGCCTATTGGGTGAAGAGCTTGGCTGGCAACCTGCAGCTTGTGCGACCTGCGGGTGAGAGCGGCAGCTGGCAGACTGAGGAGCAGGGCTCGATGGGTGATGCGATCGTGGAATACAGCGAGGTGGAATCCGGGGTCGCAGGTGTGCGGGCGTTCAGGAAGCGCTGCGGACAGATCTCGGCGAGCTCTGTTGATGAGCGCTTTGCGCTTGCGGCCGATGTGAGCGGCGCGGGCAGGCTCCTGGTGGACGATGCAGACGGGTGGTACCGGAGTCTCAGTTATGACGAGGAGACCACGGTCAGGATGGAGGGCGAGGGCTTCCAAACCACGGTGAAAGGGGTCGTGCGCATCGAGCGCGTCGCGATCGTTGATTGCCAGGTGCTGACGGAGTGGGAGATCACAGAGCTCTTGGCTGGGAGTTGGTCTGGGCTGACACCGCCGAAGAACGCTGGCGGCATGACGCAGGGCCGTGACCCACGCCAGGGAGGCGAAGGGGAGGACAGCCTCGACTCGATCTTGGCTGAGATCGAGGCCTTGGTCGCGAGCGGAGAGATCGGGAGCTATGAGCTCTACGCGGCGCGGCGACGCTTGGCGAGGCTCGTGGCTCGACGCCCCGGCGTGTTGTCTCAGCTCCGCAGGGCGCTGAAGGCTGGCTCCTATGACGCGACGACAGCGAGCGTCGCAGTGGGCGCGGTCGGAGAGTCGGGTGCTGCTGAGGCGCTGGATTGGTTGAGCGAGCTGGCAGGGGACTCTGGGGCGAGCGATCAGCTTCGGCTCTCGTCTGTTCTCTCACTCTCACAGATCGAGACGCCGACCCCCGAGGTCTTGGCGCTGCTCTCTGGCCTCGCTATGGACTCTGGGGTCCACGGTGAATTGAGCTCTAGCGCGCTCTTGGTTCTGGGCGCGATGACACGGCACGACGACTCAGGTCTGGGCATGGAGAGCCTCTTGGGGCTCGAAGGCTTCGCGGAGGAGCGCGGTCTCAGGCCCTGGCTCTTGGCGTTGGGGAACGCTGGCACGCCTGCGGCAGCCGAGGCGGCGCTTGAGCACCTCGCGAGTCCTGACGCAGGTGTTCGAGCCGCAGCGTTGAAGGCGACGCTCGCCTTGGGCCCTGAGCTGGCCTCCGAGCATGGCGCAGCGGCGCTGCACGATCCCGACCCCAGCGTGCGTGCGGCAGGTGCCCAGTTGGCTTATGCCCACGCAGCCGCTGATGAGATCGCAGGCTTTGGCCCGCACCTCAGCGCTGAGCCGAGCGTGATCGTTCGGGAGGAGGCTTACCGAGCACTCGCGGCGCGCTCTGACGGGGCGGGCTATGGCCTTCTCAGCGATAGCTTGGGGAATGAGGCGAACAGCGACCTGCACGGTCTCCTCCTGGAGCTGCTTCAGGCCGCCTGAGCGCGGGGCCTTGGGCCGAGTCCTCTAGAGGGCGCGGAGTCCGTCAGCCGCGCTGTAGAGGCTGAACTCGGCGCGCGCGCCGAGGAGCTGGGCTGGCCGTAGCCTGGGCAGGAGCTCTCGTGGTTGGAGTCAGGAGCGGGGGCCGTGATGCCAGTCGTCAACACGCCCGAGGAGATCGAGCGCCTACAGCAGCTCGGCTATGTGCGCTGAAGAGGCGTTCTCACCCACATTGCTTGCTAGGTTCGCGTCTTCTCGCTTCCCAAGCTGAATGTCGAGGGTTCGAGTCCCTTCAGCCGCTCCAGAGGGGAGGATGCGATGACCACAATGAACAAGACTGAACTGGAGAAGACCGTCACCAAGATCAAGAAGTTCCTCAAGCAGAAGGACTATGCAGCCATCGACACCGACAAGCCCGGGATTATTCTCTTCTCGAACCCGGCCCGGAAATGGCGAGATTTCC
>JAPKBY010000143.1 GCA_028823185.1 Planctomycetota bacterium | reverse complement strand
GTGGTCGGCTCAGAGATGTAGATGAGTCGCTTGTGAGTCCGAATCTCGAACTGCTCACGGGACTTCTTATCGATGAAGGGTGAGCGCAAAACCGTATACCGCTCTACCCGCGTGGGCAGAGGGATCGGGCCGTTAACACGTGCACCTGTCCTCTTCGCGCTCTCGACGATGTCGAGGCAAGAAGTGTCGAGTGCCTCGTGATCGTAGGCCTCCATGCGGATTTGAATTCGGTCCTTCATTTGTTCTGTGATCTTCTTGGCGGAGGCCCTGCTCATGCCGAGGGCGCATTAGCAAAGCCCGATTGGGACGTCCTGAAGGCTTTGAAGAGCCTTCTTCTAAACCTTTCACTGCTTTCGAAAGGTCCCCCCCTTGGACACCTCGTAAAGGGCTCCGGGGACTTAGGGCCGAAGAAAATACCAGCACCCCCCTCAAGCGTCAACCTTCCATCGCCCCAAACTGAATAAGGAGGTCAATATAGGTGTCATTATTGAGATTTTGTACTTCTAGCTACCTATATCCACGCTCAACCAACTCTGTCTCCGTCACGGCCTTGTATCCGATCGGTTCCATGGAGAACTCTCCCCGCCCTTGCGAGAGCGAACGAACAGCTGTCGAGTAGCCAAACATCGCAAAAAGAGGCACTGAACCGCCGATATGCGTGATCTTGCCCTCAGCCTGAACCGAATCAAGCTCCGCAGAGCGAGTATTAAGATCAGCGATCACCCCGCTTGAGAACTCCCCAGGTATCGCTATCCGAATCCTCATTAAGGGCTCCTCTACGGCGACCTCAGCGCCCACCAAGGCCTCCCTAAGGGCCAACACGGCGGCTAATGCAAACCCGACCCCTCCTTCCGCTCCCTCTCTGGAATCAGCGCTGAGCACTCTCACGGCCACATTCGCGAGCGGAAACCCAAAGCGTGGACCTGCGTCCGCCTCTTTCAGCAGAGCTTCCTCTACCGCATGCCTCCACTTCTCCTCTAGGAGGCAGGTGGCCGAGAAGCAGACTCCAGGCTCTTGGCCTTCTAAGCTTGGCGCCACCTCCAAGCTGACCTTCGCGAAAACGGCCTGCTCATTGATCAAGCGATCAACGCTCGCCTCACCTCTTTGGGACGCAGTGATGAATTCACGATAGGCGACACGCGGCTCCCCGAAGCGAGCGTCTACCTTGAAGTCCGTCTTCAAGCGATGCTCTAGGACCTCGAGGTGCAGCTCCCCCATCCCTTTGACGCTCCATTGTCCAGAGCTCTCCTCTTCAACGACATGTAGGCTTGGGTCCTCATAAGCGAGCCGCTCTAAGCCCACCCGCAAACCCTCCCGGTCTGCAGCGCTCAAAGGCTCGACGACGCGCGTAATCACCGGAACGGGGAATTCCACCCCCTCAAGAGTGAAGACGCTCTGCGCCTCGCAGAGCGTGTCTCCCGTCACCGTCTCCCTCAGCCCTTCGACAGCGAGGATGTCCCCCGCAGCGGCCTCCGCCACCTCCTCGCCTCCATCCGCATGAATACGCATCATCCGGAGGACTCGCTCTTCCTTTCCTGTTCTCGGATTATGAACGACGCTCCCAGACCTCAAGCTTCCGGAGTAGAGACGCAAGAAGCAGAGATCCTCGAGCGCCCCGACTTGTAGCTTGAAGCACAGCGCTGCGAGCGAGCCCGCCGGATCACAGGGGAGTTCGATGTGCTGCCCAGTGCTCATCTCTTGAGTCCGGATCGAAGGTAGATCCAATGGTGAGGGCAAATAGTCGACCACGGCATCTAAGACCGACTCAACGCCGACGCCATGGACCGCTGCGCCACACAAGACGGGAATCAGGCTCCGATCGATAACGCTGGCCCTCAGCGCCCTCTTCAGCTCGCCCACCTCAGGCTCGACCCCTTCACAGGCCCCTTCGAACAGGGCCTCATCTTCAGCAACAAGAGCGTCAACGAGCTCCATCCGCATGATCTCGACCTCGTCCACCAGCTCTGAAGGCACGTCCACGGGTAAACGCTTTGGCGAACTCTCTTGAAAACGCCAAGCCTCTCTCGTGATGAGATCGATCACGCCCAACGGGAGATCATCTACGAGGAGCGGAGCTTGGATCGCGACTGCACGCACTCCGAGCCGCGCTCCCATGCTCTCCACGACACGTGTAAAGTCCGCGCCGGGCTTATCCATCTTGTTTACGAAGGCCACGCATGGGACCTGATGACGATCAATCTGCCGCCAGACAGTCTCCGACTGAGCTTGCACGCCAGCGACACCATCAAGAACCAAGACGGCGCCGTCCAAGACACGCATGCAGCGCTCGACCTCGACGGTGAAATCGACATGCCCTGGAGTGTCTACGAGGTTCAGGTGATGACCTCTCCACTCGAGGCTAGTTGCAGCAGAGGTGATCGTGATCCCACGCTCTCGCTCCTCTGCCATCCAATCGAGGACGGTGGTCCCCTCGTCCACGATCCCTGCGCGGAGCTCTACCCCTGCGTGGTAGAGCATTTGCTCTGAGGTCGTCGTCTTACCTGCGTCGATATGTGCAGCGACGCCGAAGTTGCGCAGTCGGGCGCGATCCATGGCGTGATCCTACTCCCCAGAAGAGCCCTACCCCACCGCTGCTTCAATCCAAGATTGGATTGAGCTCGAGGAACTCGTCTCTCCAACGATATCCATCCAAGAGTTCAGGTCGCGGCCCGTAGAGGATACGCACCGCCGCATAGAGCGCCTCGATCGAAGCCAAGCCGGGCTCTGGATCTTCAAAGACATGGCTCTTGCGCGGGTATGCAGTCAGGAGTGGTGGCAATCTGCGCCTGATCGGCTCTCCGTCGACTCGCTCAAGCAGCTTCGGCAGCCGACGCCAGCTCGAATCGACCAGAAAGAGCCCCATCCCCGCGTCCGCCTCACTGAGGAGCTCACCCTCGTGGTGCAGAAGAATGCGCCCAGTGGCATCACACCTCTTGTTCGCGTCGTACTTCACGAACTCGACATCAGCTCGCCCCCTAATAGGCGTAAGCGAGCACTTCTTCATGGACTCCCGCGGATCACGGAGGATGAGGATGTCAGGGTTCATAGCCCTCTTTATACAGGAGCAGCCAGCTCGATTGCGTTTATATGAGAGCGGCCGACCCAAGCGGGTCGGCCGTCTGTACTAAGCGCGAAGAGCGCCAGCTTAAGTCGCGATCAAGCGAAGTGAGCGTAGGCCTTGTTGGCCTCGGCCATCTTGTGGATCTGCTCTTTCCAGGCCACAGAGGTGCCGGTGCCGTTGTAGGCGTCAGCGAACTCTTCAGCGAGGCGATCACACATCGGCTTGCCCTTCTTCTTGCGCGCGTTATCAATCAACCAACGAATCGCGAGGGTCTGTTGACGACCTCGCTTGACCTCACGAGGGACCTGATAGTTGGCACCGCCGACTCGCTTAGAGCGAACCTCTACGCCAGGGCGGACATTGTCCACGGCCTTTTCGAAGATCTCTTCCAGGGTCTCAGCGTCGACCTTCTTGGCGGCCTTATCTAAGGCGTCATAGAAGATCTTCTGCGCAGTGCTGCGCTTCCCGTGAAGCATGATCTTGTTGATCAGCTTAGTGGCGAGCATCGATCCGAACTTGGGGTCGGCTCGAAGATAAACATTCGTAGCTTTGAAATTTCTCGGCATAGCAGTGGGCTACTTCTTCGGGCGCTTAGTTCCGTACTTGGAGCGCCCCTGGTTGCGGTCATCAACTCCAGTAGAGTCGAGCGTTCCGCGGACAACATGATAGCGGACACCAGGGAGATCCCTGACTCGCCCGCCACGAACGAGCACAATGGAGTGCTCTTGAAGGTTGTGACCCTCGCCACCGATATAAGCCGTCACTTCTTTCCCGTTTGAAAGGCGCACACGTGCGACCTTCCTCAGGGCTGAGTTCGGCTTCTTAGGGGTCATTGTCTTCACCTGAAGACACACGCCACGCTTCTGCGGGCACGACTCCAAGACAGGAGACTTAGACCGCTTTGTTTGGGACTTGCGACCCTTGCGGACGAGTTGATTGATAGTGGGCATAAGCGTTCTTAGTGTCCGAGGGGCCTCCGCTGCGGAGCAGAGAGACTTCAGGGCGAAGTATTCTAGGGACAAGGTGCCGCTGGTCAAGCCAAACGACCGCCTAGTCCAGTTTGATTAGGCTTCCGGAGCCTCTGTGGCCGTCTCAGGCTCAGCGATAGGGGTCGGTTCTATGATCGGGGCAGGGCCATCAGAGCCCGTGGCCGCCAAGGTGGCCTCCCGCTGCGGTTCATCTTCAAGGACACCTGAGAGGAGTGATTCCATCTCAGCATCCATCTGCGCAGGAGCAAAGCCCGAGCCGCCGCCGATCTCACCGAAGTCGATGTTCTTCTTCACTCGAGTGCGGTAGTGGTCACGGAAGCCCGTACCAGTCGGGACCATGTGTCCAAGGATCACGTTCTCCTTGAGCCCGACGAGGTAGTCACGCTTACCAGCGATCGCAGCCTCCGTCAGCACCTTCGTCGTCTCCTGGAAGGAGGCGGCCGAGATGAAGGAGTCAGCTGAGAGCGACGCCTTCGTCACACCCTGAAGCATCGTCCTACCGACAGCAGGCATCTTCTTCTGTTGGCGCAACTTCTTGTTTGAAGCCTGGAACCTAAACTTGTCGATCGTCTGCCCCGGTAGGAACTCAGAGTCGCCAGATTCGCTGACTTCGATCTTACGTGTCATCTGAGAGAGAATGATCTCGATGTGCTTGTCATCGATGCCAACGCCCTGAGCTCGGTACACGTTTTGAATCTCGTCCAAGAGGTATTTAAGAGCCTCCTCATCACCGCGGATCCTCAAGAGATCGTGCGGGTCCAGGGGACCTTCAACGAGCGCCTCACCGGCCATCACCTCATCACCTGTGTGAACCTGGAGGTGCTTACCTTGGGGAACTGCGTGCTCCTTGCCTTCGATGATGTCGCCGTCAGCAGTCTTGGCCTCGACAACGATCGTTCTCTTACCGCGCTTCTTGTCGCCGAGTCTTACCTCGCCATCAATCTCCGCGAGGATCGCAGCCTCCTTCGGACGCCTCGCCTCAAACAGCTCGGTGACACGCGGCAGACCACCCGTGATGTCCTGGGTACCAGCAGCTTCACGTGCTGTCTTGGCGATGATTTGGCCAGCGCCAACCTTCATCCCGTCCTCAATCTCAAGGTAGGCTCGCTCCGGAATCGGATAGAGCGCCAAGACCTCACCGTTCTTGTCTTCGATGACAATCTGCGGGTGGAGATCACCCTTGTGCTCCGTGACCTGGCTTCGGCGGGTGTTCCTGCGCTTGTCCTCTTGGACTTTCACAGTCTTACCTTCGATCAAGTCCTCATATCGAACCTGACCTGCGAGCTCTGAGACGATCGGCACATTGTGCGGGTCCCACTTACAGAG
>JAPKBY010000142.1 GCA_028823185.1 Planctomycetota bacterium | reverse complement strand
GGATGGCTGCTTTTGAGGCAGTGACTGAGACGGCGCGTGAACGAGTCGAGGTCTTTCGAACCCTCCAGGCTTGGGCAAGAGATCAGAGCCGCGGAGAGCTCGCTTGGACAGCTCGCTTGGCATTGAGAGAGATTGAGCAAGTCCAGAAGTCTGAGCGCGAGCCTTGGGGCTTCGGCACCTCAGATTTAGACGACTTGCGCATCGGGTCCCAAGGTCCGAGTCAGGATCGCTATGAGCGGCTGCTCTTCGAGAAGTTCGATCAGCTTCAGCGCCGTATGGCGCAGGGGCTCATGCCAGGGGCAGCCCCAGGAGAAGGGGTCGTACCCCGCGTCTTTCGTCTCGACTTCGGCCCTGAGGGGTGGCGGATAAACACGCGCAGCCTAGGAGCTGAGGGCGAGGTGCATCAGCACTGGGAGGCCGAGAGCATCGAGGCGCTGTTGAGCGCGCACCCAGAGTTGGAGGAGGAGTTCCCGGTCTTAGGGAGCTTGAGGCTTCGATTCGGGTTGCCAGGCGTGCCGAACTCTCCGGTCGTTCTTCCTGTAGATGATGGGCCTAGGGCGGACGTCTTGGGGGTCGAGTGCCGGCCGCTGACTTCCAGCGAAGCGGAAGCGATGGACCTCTCTATGGAAGATCGGGGTCTCTTGGTCGCTAGGACCGTTCCAGGGAGCATCGCAGATGAACTGGGGGTTCGACGCGGAGACATCTTGATGAGCTTGAATGGGACCAGACTGGGAGTCCCTATAGACATCACGGAGAGGCTCGCGCTGCGCGCACCGGACGCTCCTATTCAGCTGCTTCTGCTAGATACTCAGGGGCAGGAGAGGGCTCTAGTCTGGTCTCCCAAGCCCCTGCGTGAGCTTGAGCAGGCTCGCTAGTTTGAGGCGATGGCGGCCTCGCACGCGCTCTTTAATCTGAAGGCGTGGCGGACGTCCTCTGACTCGAAGTCTGCGTCAGTCAGGCTGAGGAAATGCTCGATCGCAATTAACGCTTCTTCGTGCCTGCCGAGCGAGATGAGGAGTTCGGATCGTCGACTCTGGATCGTGCCATCCCCCGGGTCTAGCTCGCTCGCGCGATCTAGGTGTATGAGGGCGGCATCTGAAGAGTCTTGTGCTGCAAGAATCGTGTAGCTGTTCAAGCGAACGGCGACCTCGAGGCGGTTGCTGCGCTCTAAGCTGCGACGGCATGCGTCTTCGTCTCGTTGGCTTATCCCTGAGCGTTTGAGGGCTTCATTCCACCACTCGCGGTCGACCTCAGTGTGCTTGATGACCTCTTCTCCCCATTGCAAGGCGAGCTCATATTGCCCGAGGAGGGTGTGGACTCGAACGAGGCCATTTAGGATCTCGGTGTCTCCAGGTGCGAGCGCGTGGGCCTCGGTGTAGAGGTCTATGGATTCATTCCAAGACCTCTGCGCCTCTGTCTCTAGCTCGGTCGCGCGTAGCTCTGGGTCGAGGGCTTCTGTGTATCTCTCGCCAGTTCGGATCGCCCTAGAGCGATTGTCCCACTCGACCCCGAGCCGTTCGACGACCTCTGCGAGGCCGAGGGCCACGCGGTAGTCCTCATCTCTAGGCATCTCGCGGAAGACTCGCTGGGCCCTCATCACATCTCCAAGGAGTCGTGTCTTTTGGAGGCTCCGTCCAAGGTAGATGCGCAGCTTGAAGTTGTCGGGGTCGAGCAATAGTCCACGCTGTGCTTGATCTGCGGCTCGAAGGTAATCGCCCATCGAGAGGTAGCCCCCAGCAGATTCGATGTGGATCTCTAGAATACGTTCGCGGTCCTCATCGCTCACTTCATTGGACTGGCAGGCGAGGGCGACGAAGAGGAGGAGGCAGGGGACGTATCTCATGATTGTTCGAATTGTACGCATTGGAGAGCTGTTATGGCCCAGGCGTCGTTACTGGCTGTTATTTGATGCTTCTCGATCTAGTAGGCGCTTGAGGCGCTCCGGTTGCATCCGGATGTGAAGGGTTTTTCCCCCAGAGAGCGTCACGAGGCCTGCTTTTGCACCTCGTGGCTTCTTGATCTCCTTGACCATTGCTGTGTGGACGTCGGCTTTTCTGGCGTCCTTTAACGGTGAGAAGTGAACTGCGAGGGTGGCGGCGTCGAGGATCTCTTCGTCCTCGGGCTCCTTATTCCCGGTGCGTCGCAAGACGACGTGGCTGCCCGGAGCGTCAGCCGTGTGAAGCCAGAGGTCCTTTCCGTTGGCGTGACGGAAGGTGAGCTTGTCATTGTCTTTGGCAGCGCGCCCGACGCGGATCTCAGATCCTTTGCAGCTCGTGAAGCTCTTGTAGGGGAGGCGTGGAGCCGGAGCCTTGCGCTTCCTCTCGTCGGACACTTGGCGTTTCTCAAGCAGGCCAGCAGCGATGGCGTCGGCCTCTACGGATTCGGGTTCCCCCCTCTCGTCATTGAGTCGAGCGAGGAGGCCTTCGATCAGCGCGACCTTCTCTCCTTGGCGTTTGCGCTCTTCTTCTATCCCGTCCATAGAACGCATGAGCTTCTTGTATCTATTGAAGTGTTTCGCTGCGTTCTCGCCTGGGGAGAGCTTGGGGTCGAGTTTGATCTCGCGCTCTCTGGTCTCGGGGTCGAAGTAATCAGTGAGGGTGATGGACTTCGCGCCTCGTTCGATCTGAGCTTGGGCTGCCTTGAGCAGCTCGCCGTCTTGCTTGATCCTTTCGGCTCCATCGGCAGCTTGGGTGCGCTTCTCTAATCCATTCAGAGCGCCCCGGGTGCGAGACCGTCGGCGTTCAAGTCTGCGGGAGAGGTCTCGACGAAGGATGTCGGCGCTGTCTTCCGCGGCCTGAGGGGCGAGGGCGCACTCAACTTGATAGGAGAGCGGGGCGCGGTGGGGGTGGCCACGTTGAACGGATTCGGGCTCCTCTTGGGGCTCAGGTAGCCCCTCCTTGATGCTCGGTAGCTCAGCTTCTTCGGCGCGTCCGGGGGGAGGGGTCCAGGGGAGACCGCGCATGAGGCGAGGCCGCTCTTGCCTCTTGGGGGCTGGCACTAGGAGGTCTAAGAGCTCATCGCCTTTGCCGAGGAGGAGGAGATTGGACTGGCGTCCGGTCAGCTCGAGGACGAGCGCCTTACGCCCTTTCTCTGTCGTGAACTCGAAGAGCACTAAGCGGTCTCCTCTGACCTGTTGGATCCTCCGGAGCTTGGCTCCTTTCAGTTCTTCTATCAGGCGCTGATAGAAGGGGCCCTCTGGGCCGGTGTGCCTTTGGATTCGTCCGTGCTGCAGGTGGACTCGCCCAGTCTCAGCTTGGCTGGAGAGGTACACCCGCAGGATCGGCGCGTCTGGCCCTTGTTCGCCTGGCAGGAAGGCGAGCACCACGTCACGTGGCGGTCGCGCCTCGATGTCACGCAGGGTCGCGCCGTCGAGGAGCCCGCTGAGCTCCTCGACAAGCTCGCCGATCTGTCTTCGGTTTAAGCTCAGCTGAGCTCTTCGCCTGAATAGACCCAAGTGGTCTGGTCAGGCGTCCAGTCGACCAGGTCGCCGTCCTCTCCGAAGAAGAGGGCGAGCTCCGTGACCGAAGCCTCGGGGCTGTCTGAACCGTGGACGAGGTTGTTGGAGAAGGACATCGCGTAATCGCCTCGGATGGTGCCAGGGTCAGCCTGAGCCGAGTTTGTCTTACCCATCAAGCCTCGGACGACCGTGATGGCGTCCTTGCCTTCGAGCGCGATCGCGATCACGGGGCCGCTGGTCATGAACTCGACGAGGGCGGGGTAGAAGGGGCGCTCTGCATGCGCTGAGTAGTGCTGCTTGATGACCTCATCAGGGAATTTGCGCAGCTTGAGGCCTACGAGCTTTAGGCCCTTCTGCTCAAAGCGAGACAGGATGGGGCCGACGAGGCTTCGCTGGAGGGCGTCGGGCTTGAGGAGGACTAGAGTGCGTTCCAAGGGAGGGCTCCGGAGTCATTAGGGGGCAGGAGGAGAGATCTTTCCAGGGGTAGTCCCTGGGAGGTCTGTATAAAGAGGGCGGGAATTTTAGGGTCAGGGCGGCAGAAGCGTGAGCGCTTTTTACTCCCTTGGCCTCCTTGTGGGCGCCATGCCGTTTTCTCGGTCTCGCCCGTGGCGTCTTCTTCGCTTGTGACAATGGTGGGTGAGATGGATCTAGAGGCAGTCATGGGCCAATCCCCCGGTCAGCTTTTTTGCAGAGTTCGTCATATTTTCGCCGCGGACATTGACCAGAGCGTCGCGGTTACTAAAATTCTTGGCCTTGAAGCTCTCTGGGCCGCTTCCTAAAAGGGAGGGATCAGGAGCAATCTTTGAGAATCCGGCCTCCCATGGTCATCATTTAAGATCTCCGAGGAAGAGTCGCTCAAGTGGCCCCTATCGCTTGCGCCCTCTTCAGCGTGGTTTACATGGCAGTCTCCAAAAAAGAACATGAAGGCGAAGAGCCGTCCCGCGCGGACAGCTCACTCTCGTCAGCCGTTCAAAGCGGCGGAAACGCTGCATTGGGGATCACCTATGGCGCTACCGTCTTGGTCTTTGTTGGTATCGGGTGGTGGCTTGACGATCACTTTGGCACTTCGCCGTGGCTACTCATCGTCGGCATGCTGCTTGGTTCTGTGGGAGGTATCGTCTCCCTTGTTAAGAAGGTGCCTCCTGCCGGAGGTCGCCCCGAGGACAAGGAAGGCTCTCATTAATAGATAGACACATGACACGCACACTCATCACCACACTCCTCACTCTCAGCGCCGCAGCGTTCCTCGCGTGGCGTATGGGTGGCGTTGAAGGCGCTGGAGTCTTGATCGGTGGATTGGGTGGTGCTTCAGCAGCAAGCGTCGGCGTCCTTCTGCAAGTCAACATCGCAAAGACGGCACCCAAGCGCCTCTTCGGCGCGATGACCGCTGCCTTTATGATCAAGATGTTCGCTGCGCTCGCAGGCGCGCTCGTCTTCCGCTATGTAGAGGCCGCCGCGGCGCGAGCCGATTGGCAGACCTTCCTCATCTCCTTCGCGCTGAGCGCGGTCATCGTCATGATGGCTGGTATCTTTGATCTCATGCGACTAGGCGTCTTGCGCAGCCCAATGTCTCTCAACGGAGGCCAAGCTTGATGCTTATCCGTCCGGTCCTCGCCCTCGCGGCGATCGCTCTACCGATCTGGTTTGCAGCGGGACATGTCGCTCACCACGAAGGGGACAACCCCTTCTTGCTCTTGCACGCTCACCTCAACGCGGAGCCCCTGATCTATGGGGCTGATGCGCATGATGCGCATGATGGAGGGGATGAGCACGCTGAAGAGGAAGCTGCTCACGGTCACTCTCATGGTGACGAGGACGAGCACGCTGACGAGCACGCTGAAGAGGAAGCTGCTCACGGTCACTCTCATGGTGACGAGGACGAGCACGCTGACGAGCACGCTGAAGAGGAAGCTGCTCACGGTCACTCTCATGGTGACGAGGACGAGC
>JAPKBY010000141.1 GCA_028823185.1 Planctomycetota bacterium | reverse complement strand
CCTCGCCTGACTCCGCCAAGACACGCATCAACCTCCCGCGGCGGTCCAAGAGGACGAGCGCAGAGTTCTCGCCTCCGAACGCACACACGAAGCGCCCATCACCTGTGGTTCGCGCGCAGCGCAGCTCGGCCCCCTCTGAAGAGACGGGATCGATCGCGTAGTGAAACTCTCTGTCCTTGAAGATCTGCACGCGATTCGTCCTCCGCTCACAAGCGAGCAGCAGCTCGCCGGAAGTGTGCACGTGGATCAAATCATCAAAGAGTTTGTCGTGAAGTCCCTCTGGCCGGATCGAGACTCCCTCACCCGCCCCTTGCTCAACAGGCAAGATGTGGAGTGCGTGCCTTCTGCTGCCACGGCTCGCGACGACGAGCTCTTGGCCAGCGTCTTCGCCGATCGATGCCACTGAGATCGGAGCCCCCAAAGAGCCGGAGCGATCAGCTCGCTCTCCTTTGATATGAACCAGCTCTCTCCCAAACACGCTGAATCCCCACAAACACGCGCCTGCGCTGTCTGCGATCCAGAGCCTTCGATCGCTGTCAACGCAGAGCCCTGAGACTCGGGCCGCGGCGCCATCTCGACCTCGAAAAGAGAAGGCCGCTGCGAGCGGCCGACCATCTAAGTCATAAGAGTGAATGTGCGCCGTCTTCTCAGATGTCCCGACATAGAGCGCGCCCGCCCCGAGCGCGAGGCCCCCGCTCATCGCTGCAGCTCTATGCCTGGCGCGAGCTGCGTCTCACCTTTTGCATCGACGAGCACTCCCTCGCCACGCTCCCAGAAGATCTCGAGACCCCCTAAGTCAGAGACGACCAAGCCCTCTCCACTCTCAAGCTCCAGCACTCCTCGCTGGGTCACCAAGGTCAGCGGTCCGTCCAGCTTGAGAGCCAAGCTCCCGCTCTGCAGACGAAGCCTCGGGGGGTCAACTCCCTCTGCGAGCAGCCCCGCTGGTCCAGTGAGCGTGAAGCTTCCGCCAGGTAGCTCGAAGCTCGCATAGCCTCCCACCGCGACCTCACACCACGAGCCGCGCACTAGCAATAGCGAGTCATCCTCGCCTAACTCCTCATAGGCCTCTACTGGGCGACCTGCCACGCTCACAGCACCCTCAGCTTCCACCAACACGATCCTAGGGGTGAGCGCGAACACTCCTGACACCTCGATGATGAGCCACGCGAAGAAGAGCGGGATCAGGATGGTCCGCCAGCGAAAGCCGCTCGCACCTCCTTTCATGCCTTCTAGGGTCCGAGCGCGTGTCGCGCGCCGGCGCATCTCGGAGCCCTCGCTCTCCTCAATAGCAGTCTTCCCTAAATAGACCTCTGTCTCGATCGCGTCTCGATAGACCGCCTCACAGGGCTCACAGCCCTCAAAGTGCCCGCGCAAGACAGCGACCTCCGCAGACTGCAGGGTGCCACGCGCGTGCTGCGGGATGCGAGCGCGCGCCTGCTCACAAGTGAGGATCTCTTTCTTTTCTTCCATGTTATCGAGCGGTCGCGGTCTTCGAGCTATCGCCGTGTTCGAGCTATCACACTCCTAAACATCGGCTGCGCTTGATCTCTTTTGAAGCGCTTCTATCAGAGCCTTTTACTCGAAGCGCTTGATCGCGCTCTCGATACGAGCTCGCGAGCTCTCTGCCCCAAGCCAAATGAGCACATCAAAGAGGTCAGGGCCGCCAGCCTTGCCGGTCAAGGCGCAGCGCAAGGGCTGACCCAAGGCCGGGAACTTCCATCCCTTCTCAGAGAGCATCGCCTTGCCAGCTTCACTGAGCGCGCTGGCAGAGACTCCCTCTTCAAGCATTGGGAGCAGGTTCTCGAGCACTGCAGCGAGCACATCTCCACGCACCTCGTGCTTCTTCGCGTTCTTCAAGGCCTTCTCGTCATAGGAGAGCGCGTCATCCGCTTCGAAGAGGAAGGCGATCTTCTCCGGCAGCTCTGAATAGAGCCTGATCCTCTCCTGCATCCCCGCCACGACCTGCTCAAACCACGCGCTCCGGGCTGCGAGCTCCTCGGCGCTCATGAGGCCGGCCTCGATGACATACGGCGCGCAATGCGCCGCACACTCCGCAGGCGTCTCTTGACGAAGGTACTCCCCAGCCAACCATTGGAACTTCTCTGCGTCAAAGATGGCGCCTCCCTTAGACACATCCTTGACCTCAAAGTTCTTGATCAATTCATCCACGCTGAAGACCTCTGTCTCCCCATCAAGCGCCCATCCCTGCAAGCACAAGAAGTTGAGGACCGCGTCGCGCGGATAGCCGAGATCTCTATAGATCTGCACAGAGGTGTGACCCGTGCGCTTGGAGAGCTTCTTCTTGTCCGTACCGAGCATCAGCGGCAAGTGACCAAACTCCGGCACGTCTAGCCCGAGGGCCTGATAGAGGAGGACCTGCTTCGGCGTGTTCACGAGGTGCTCCTCACCTCGTAAGACATGAGTGATCTTCATGTCAGCGTCATCACAGACGACCACAAAGTTATAGGTCGGCGAACCATCGCTGCGGAGCATGATCCAATCATCGACCTCAACGTTCTGAAAGCTGACGTCGCCACGCACATGATCAGTGAAACCTGTCTCACCTTCTGGCACGCGAAAGCGAACCGCGAATTCTTCTCCCGCCTCAGCCTTCGCTGTGGAGTCAGCCAAAGAGAGCCCACGACAGCGACCGTCGTAGCGTGGGTTCTGCTTGTTCGCCATCTGCTCTTCACGCAGCGCCGTGATGCGCTCTGATCCGCAGAAGCAGCGATATGCCTTGCCCTCCTCAAGGAGCTTGGCGCTCAGCTCAAGGTGCCGCTCAACTCGCTGGGTCTGGTGGTAGGGTCCGAAGGGACCGCCCACGCCAGGGCCTTCGTCCCAATCCATCCCCAGCCACTCCATCGCCTCTAAGATCGAGCGCTCAGATTCTTCAGTTGAGCGCTCCTTATCCGTGTCCTCGATGCGCAGCACGAAGGCTCCCCCGTGACGTCTAGCCCACGCCCAGTTAAAGAGAGCCGTGCGTGCACCGCCGACATGGAGCATGCCAGTGGGACTAGGGGCGTATCGAACTCGAACAGTCATGTGGTCTTTGTGGGGGGTCGCGAGCGGGAGGGAGAGCGTACTCAGTGTCCCGCCAGTGAGTCGCGGGAGAGGAAGAGGATACGTAGCCCTCCAGAGCCCCACAATGACAGGTTATGGTGGAGGCATGCCCAGCGAGTCAAAGCCCCACCATCTCCTTGATGAGAATCTACTCAAGCGCGCCCCAAAGGTGCTGCTTCACGAGCACCTAGACGGCGGGCTGCGACCTAGCACCTGCCTAGATCTAGCAGAGCGCTGCGGCTACGAGGGCCTCCCGGCTGATGAGCCTGAAGCCTTAGCTGCCTGCTTCGCCGAGGGAGCGGACCGCAAGAGCCTCCCTCTCTACCTCGAAGGCTTCGGGCACACGATCGCCGTAATGCAGACTGAAGAAGCCTTATCGCGCTGCGCCCGAGAGGCCGTCGAGGATCTCGCGGCAGATGGTGTCGTCTATGCCGAGCTTCGCTTCGCACCTCACTTCCACACCGCATCGGGGCTTGGTCTCCAGGCGGTCATGGAGGCTGTGCTCGATGGCTTAGCGCAAGGTTCGCGCTCCACCGGGATCACCGCGCGCCTCCTCGTCTGCGCGATGCGCAACGAGGACCCCGAGCTCTCAGAGAAGCTCGCAGCTCTAGCCATCCGATATCGCGACGCTGGCTGCGGCGGCTTCGACCTAGCAGGCGAAGAGGCAGGACATCCGGCAAACCATCACGTCCGCGCCTTCCAGCTCGTTCAACGAGAGAACTTCTCAATCACGATTCATGCCGGAGAGAGCTTTGGACCTGCGAGCATCTGGCAAGCCCTTCAGTTCTGTGGAGCCCATCGCATCGGCCACGGAGTGCGCCTCGTCGAAGACCTAGAACCGGAGGCCGAGGGTCGCCTCGCTCAATATGTCCTCGATCATCGCATCCCCCTTGAGGTCTGTCTCTCCAGCAACGTTCACACTGGCGCGACTCAGAGTCTCGCGACGCATCAATTTCCAAAGCTCTGGGAAGGGGGCTACCGCGTCACGCTCAACACAGACAATCGCCTGATGAGCGCAACGACGATGACGAAGGAGTATCGCCTCGCCCATGAGCACTATGGCCTAGACCTCAATGACCTTGAGAAGATCGCCATCAACGGCATGAAGTCCGCCTTCGCCCCCTATTCAGACCGCATTCGCCTCATCTACGACGCGATCAAACCCGGCTATGCCAATCTAAGAGCAGAGCTCGAGATCGCAGAGCGCCACCCCCATCACCGCTGATGACCGACCTCCCGCTTCACTCCCCCATCTCCTTTCACGGCAGAGTTGAGACCGCAGCGATCTCCAGCCGCATCTTGAGAGACAACCCGCTTGGTGACCCCGCGACACGAGAGGTCCCTGTCTGGTTACCGCCAAACCTCAGCCCGGAAGAGCGCCTGCCGGTCTGTTTTGTCCTCGCTGGCTTCACAGGACGTGGACAAAGCTACCTAGAGACTCACCCCTGGAAGCGCGGCGTCGCCTCGCTCTATGACGAGGCCTGTGCAGCTGGTGAGGCACCTCGCGCGATCTTGGTCTTCCCAGACTGCTTCACAGCCTTGGGCGGGAGCCAATACGTCAACAGCTCAGCGACAGGGCGCTATGAAGATCACATCATCCAAGAGCTCGTCCCTTGGATTGACGAGCGCTACCCGACCCTCCCTGGTCGCCGGGCCATCTGCGGCAAGTCCTCCGGCGGCTTCGGCGCCATGCATCTCTCAATGCGTCACCATGAGATCTTCCCCGTCGCCGGCTCCATCAGCGGTGACTGTGGGTTTGACTTCGTCTTCAGCGCTGAGCTCCTCGCAGCTGCGCGCGGACTGCTCGCCCGTGACCAGACCCCCGCAGAGTTCCTCGCGGCCTTCCGATCTAATCCAGACCTCTCGGGTGATGCGCACGCGGTCTTGAACTCCCTCGCGATGGCAGCCTGCTACTCACCTGCCCCAGAGACCGAGCTGGGATTCGAGCTCCCCATGGACCTCAACACCGGTGAACGAATCGAAGCTGTCTGGCAACGCTGGCGAGAGTTTGACCCCTTAGACGCTGTGGACACATATGCCGACGCGTGGCGTTCACTGGAGCACTTACACCTCGAGTGCGGGAAGAGCGATGAATTCCACCTCCAGTTCGGCTTAAGGAGGCTCGTCAAAAAGTTAGATCAGCTCGGCATCAAGCACACCCATGAGGAGTTTGATGGCGGTCACTTCAAGATCAACGACCGCTACCTTGTGGTCATCCCACGCCTCATCGAAGCCCTCAACGGCGCTTAATCAACTGAGACAGCGGAGTCCGCTTGAACGGTCCATTTGCTAGATTGATCTCGTGAGCAACCAAGACGAGACGATGAACGAGCCCCGCATCAACTGGAT
>JAPKBY010000140.1 GCA_028823185.1 Planctomycetota bacterium | reverse complement strand
AATGTGCTCGTTGAGAGCGCTCGCATCGCGCGCGGTGAGATCTCAGACCTTGAGACCGCGAAGGCAACTGAACTCGACGGCTTGATCATTCCCGGCGGCTTCGGCGCAGCAAAGAATCTCTGCGACTTCGCGATCAACGGTAGCGAAGCCAAGCCTCACCCAGAGGTGGCTAGAGTCGTCGTCGAGATGATGCGCGCCTCAAAGCCTGTCGCAGCGGTGTGCATCGCGCCGGCTCTGATCGCTGCGATCTGTCGGGACGCTGGCATCGAGTGCAGCGTGACCATCGGCGCAGACGCTGAGACGGCTGGAGCGATCGAGGCGATGGGCGCTGGGCACACAGAGTGTCCTGTCAGCGAATTCCGTGTGGACGAGGCCAATAAGCTGATCACCTCACCTGCATATATGTTGGCGGGCTCGATCAGCGAGGCTGCAGAGGGCATTGAACGCACCGTGGAGGAGCTCCTCCGGCTCGCCTGATGCGAGCTCGCAACGATTCCGCCTCTGGGCCCTGCAAGGGGCCGCTGGGCAGGCTAGGCTCGAAGTGATGAGTACCCCCCAAGAGTCCCCCCACGAGACGTGGACTGGCAGCGCAGGCGCGCGCGGGCCCAAGGTTCGCTCTGACTGTTGGGCTGGTGTCGAGCTGCGCGAGAGCGGCGGCTTGGAGCTCGAGCTCGTGAGCACGGTCGAGTCATATTATGGCGAAGGGATCCGAGCGCTCTTGCGCGCTGGCTGTGAAGCCCTCGGCCTCGTCAACGCCAAGGTCCGAGTTGAAGATGGCGGCGCGTACCCTTGGGTCTTGATGGCTCGCCTTGAGGCTGCGGTCAAGGACGCTGACGTCGCAGGTGAAGACTGGCTGCCTGAGCTTGAAGCCTTCGCGACGACCAGCACGAGCCGTGACCGCTTCCGTCGCTCGCGACTTTATCTCCCAGGTAATGAGCCCAAGTACATGGTCAACGCTGCCTTGCATGGGCCGGACGCGATCATCCTAGATTTGGAAGACTCCGTCGCACCCTCAGCGAAGTCAGCCGCGCGAGTGATCGTCAGGAACGCGCTGCGTCAGGTCGACTTCGGCACAGCAGAGCGCATGGTTCGAATCAATCAAGGTGAGATGGGTTTGGCTGACTTGAGCTTCATCGCAGAGCACGGCTGTCATCTCGTGATCATTCCTAAGGTCGAAGACGCTGAAGAGGTGCACGCCGTCGACGCCCGGCTCCGTGAACTGACTGACGCGCCGGTTCTCCTTATGCCGATCATCGAATCAGCAAAAGGAGTCATGAATGCTTACTCCATCGCTACAGCGAGCGAGCGCAACGTCGCGCTCACGATCGGACTCGAGGACTACACAGCTGATCTCGGCGTTCAGCGGACCAAAGAGGGACGTGAGTCACTCTTCGCTCGCCAGGCGGTCATCAACGCTGCGCGAGCAGCGGGCTTACAAGCTCTCGACACGGTGCACTCTGATGTCTCAGACCCCGAGGGCTTGCGAGCCGCGGTCTTGGAGGCGCGCGGGCTCGGCTTCGAGGGCAAGGGCTGCATTCACCCGCGTCAAATCCCCATCGTTCATGAGGCTTTTGTGCCCTCTGAGGCTGAGGCCTCTAAGGCGTGCGCGATCGTGCGTGCCTTCCGTGACGCTGAGGCGCGCGGGCTCGGGGTCGTTAGCTTGGGTTCGAAGATGATCGACCCTCCTGTCGTAAAGCGAGCGCTGAAGACCGTAGAGCAGGCTGTTCAAGGGGGCGTCCTAGACGCCTCTTGGGAGAGCGAGGAGGGAGGATCTTGAGCTCTCTAGAGAATTTCGCTGGAAGGCAAGTGCCGGCAGAGATCAACGGGCGAGATGCCATCCCTTACATGGGGGTCGGTGGGCGGAAGATGACTGGTCGCAAGGCCGCTCCGCTGATCCGCTCTGCTGCGGACTATCCCGCCAGCGGTGACAAGCGCACGCCGAGCCTCAAAGAGGCACTCGTCAACGCTGGGCTGCGAGATGGGATGGTGATCAGCACACACCACCACTTCAGGAACGGGGACTTGATCGCCAACCAGGTCTTCGACGTGGCGAAGGAGCTCGGCGTGAAGGACCTCGTGTGGTTCCCCTCGGCCAGCTTCCCATGCCATGAGCACCTGATTCAATATCTCGAGGACGGCACGATCCATCACATCGAGGGCTCGATGAATGGACCGCTCGGCGCCTTCTGTACGGCTGGAAAGATGCGCGGTATGGGCGTGCTTCGATCGCACGGCGGCCGCTGGCAGGCCATCAGCGATGGAGACATGAACATCGACATCGCCGTCATCGCTGCGCCCACGGCTGACGTCTTCGGGAACGCGACAGGTGACAGAGGACCATCCGCCTGCGGACTGCTCGGCTTCGCCCTCGCCGACTCGATCTATGCGGATCACGTGATCGCGGTCACGGATAACCTCGTCCCTTTCCCTTGCCTGCCTTGGCAGATTCAAGGAAACAACGTCGATCAGGTGGTCGAGGTCGAGCAGGTCGGGATCCCGGAGAAGATCGTCTCGGGGACGACTCAGATCACGAAGAGTCCTGATCGGCTCCTCATCGCTGAGCACTGCGCCAAGTTTGTGCGCGACACAGGGATCATGCGTGATGGCTTCTCCTTTCAAGCTGGCGCGGGCGGGACAGCGCTCTCCTTCGCCATCTACCTGAAGGAGATGATGATCAAGGCGGGAGTGACCGCTGGCTTCGTGCGCGGCGGCTCGAATAAATACCTGGTCGAGATGCTGGAGGAGGGGCTCACGCCTGTGATCCTTGACGGCCAGACCTTTGACCTCGACGGCGTACGTTCGATGCGTGAGAACGAGGGCCACCAGAACACGAGCCCGTTCACCTCTTATAACTTTCACGGCAAAGGCAACTTCGCCTCGATGCTCGACGTCGTGATCTTAGGCGCCACCGAGGTCGACACGGACTTCAACGCGAACGTTGTCACGCACACGGACGGCCGGCTCCTGCACGGGATCGGAGGTTGGCAGAACTGCCTCGCCTCTAAGTGCACGATCCTCGCTGTGCCTTCCTTCAGGAATAGGATCCCGGTCATCCTCGATGAGGTGACGACCCTCTGCGGACCGGGAGAGCTCATCGACGTCATCGCCACGGAGCGCGGTCTTTGCATCAACCCGCGCCGCACAGACTTGATCGAGGCCTCTAGGGGGAGCAGCGTCCCGATCCTCGAGATCCACGATCTGAAGCGCGAGGTGGAGCGGATCTGTGGGGGAAGTCCTCAGCGTGCGAAGACAACAGATCAGGTCGTCGCAGCGATCCAGTGGGTCGATGGCACGACGATCGACTGCGTGCGCGGACTCAGCTAGTCCACATCGGGCAGCTTCAGCGTCGCGGTGTCCGCGAGCAGCGGTCTCACAGGCAGGACGGGTGAGAGCGCTCTCAGCACTCGTTCAGCGGTCGCTCTATAGCCTGTGAGCTTTCCACCGTAGATTCCGATGTAGCGGGGGAGTTGGGCGTCATCGCGGAAGAGCAGCGTCTCTCGGCTGCGGTGGAAGGCTTCCCCCTCGGCGCGAGGGAGCACTCGTAATCCAGCCCAGGAGTCGAGGACTTCGGGAGTGTCGGAGAAGTAGTGGGCGTAAGTCTCTAGGAGATAGTCCTGCTCCTCTGGGGTGGCTGTCACCTGTCCTGGCTCAGCGCGGTGGGTGCGCTCCGTCGTGCCGAGGAGGATGCGGTCCTTCCAAGGCATGCAGAAGACCGCTCTGTGATCCCGCGGCGCCTCGGTGTAGTAGATGCCACGCTCTAGCGTCCCCTTGAGTTCGAGGTGAGCCCCAGCGACGAGGTCGACTGCGCGCCCTTCGGGTATGGGGGAGACCCTGCGTCTGACGTGCTCGACCCATGGACCTGCGGCGTTGACGAGGGTTTGGGTGCGCAGCTCGATGAGCTCCTCTTCACAGCGATAGCGTATGAGCCAGCCGTCTCTCTCGCGGACGGCGGAGAGGAGCTCAGCGGGGTAGCGCACCTCGCAACCGAGCTCCTCTGCAGAGCTGAGGACGCTGCGGACGAGGCGGGCATCGTCCGTTTGTCCGTCGGAGTAGCGGAAGACAGCTTCGAGACCGTCGGTCTTGATCCCATCTAGATTCTCCCAGTCATCTGCCGGGAGACGCTCGAAGCGTGTCGAGGGGCGGAATCTCCCAAGCGCTGCGTAGAGCCCGAGCCCGACTTGGAGCTGCCATGGCCTGCGGCTCGTCTCCTTGTAGACCGGGATGTGGAAGTTGACCAATCGCACGAGGTGCGGCGCGATCTCTAGGAGGATCTCACGCTCTCTGAGGGATTCGGCCACGAGGCCGAGGTGGAGTGACTCGAGATAGCGCAGGCCCCCGTGGATGAGCTTGCTCGAACGGCTCGAAGTTCCAGCTGCGGGTTTGCGTGCCTCCAAGAGGAGCGTCCGTTGTCCATCGGCTGCTGCGGCCTGAGCCACTCCTGCGCCGTGAATCCCCCCGCCGATGACGAGCAGGTCATAATCGTTAGCGCTCACTCTTTGTCTCTGGTGAGAGCTGGGATGAGCGTGTCGCAGGAGAAGGACTCGATGAGATCTACTCCTCTGTCAAGGAGAGCGCGCGCGAGCTCCGGATCGATGACCTCCCAGACGGTGAGGGTGCGACCTTCTATGGAGAGGTCACCGCTTGGAGGGAGGCTCTTCACATCACAGAAGACGTGCCGCGGGTCTAGCTCGGAGACCGTCGCACCCATGAGCTCTTTATAGCTCTCACAAGCGACGCCTCTCTCTAGAGAGCTGCGCTCTTTCGCTCTCCTGAGGACCTCAATGGAAAAGGAGAGCAAGACCGCGCGCGCTCCTAGGCTCTCTGCGTAGGGGAGGACAGCATCTAGGACGGCGTCTGCTCCGAAGCGCTCCACAGATTGAGGTTTGATCTCGAGGAAGACTGTCACGTCTGAGTGTTCTGAGAGGAGAGCTGTCAGCTCAGAGAGGCGCGGGAGGGGTTCACCCTTGAAGGCGTCTCCGAAGCGCTCCACGTAGCTAGCGGAGAGCTGGCAGAGCTCCTGCTCAGAGCGATCCCCGATGCTCCCTTCGGCTCCGCAGGTCCGGGAGGTCTCCCAGTCGTGGTGAACGAAGGCCACTCCATCTGCAGACAGCTGGAGGTCAACTTCAAGGAAGCGAGCGCCAGCTGATAGGGCTGCGCTCACGCCCACGAGGGTGTTCTCAGGAAAGCGAGCGGCGAGGCCTCGGTGGGCGACAATGGGCGGGAAGGTCACTTATCCACGGTAGCGAGCGCCAGCCCCCGGTCACAGACCTAGCTGCTGTGGATAATCTTCGATGATTCAGGCGAGGGGATGTTCCCGTTTAGCGCTCCATGTGCTTATCCTCTCGGCCCACGGGAATGGCCCGTGAAACGAACAAGAACAGAGACCCCGACTACAAAGACAATGGCCCAATATCGAATCGCTTGGATGCCCGGAGACGGGATCGGAAATGACGTGATGGAGGCGAC
>JAPKBY010000139.1 GCA_028823185.1 Planctomycetota bacterium | reverse complement strand
GCCGACATCAGGAACATCGCCGCGTACTCCTCCATGAAGAAGAAGGACCAGCGGATCCCGGAGTACTCGGTCATGAACCCTGCGACGAGCTCGGACTCCGCCTCGGGCAAGTCAAAGGGGGCTCGCTTCGTCTCTGCCAAGGCAGCGATGAAGAAGATGATGAAGGCCGGGAGCATGAAGGGGTTCTGGAAAATGAACCAGTGCATCCCGAACCAGCCGGCCTGGGCAGCGCTCGCCTCTGTGAGGCTGAAGGTGCCAGAGACCATGAGGGGCACGAAAAGTGAGACGCCGAGCGGGATCTCATAAGCAACGACCTGTGCGGCCTCTCGCATGGCGCCATAGAGCGACCACTTTGAGTTAGACGCCCAGCCTGCCATGACCACTCCGATCGTCGTGAGTGACGAGAAGGCCAGGATCAGGAAGAGCCCCATGTCCACGTCTGCGAAGAAGAAGCCCGGGGCGAGCGGTAGCGCGACGAGTGCACCGAAGATCGCGCCCAAGACTATGGCCGGCGCGAGGACGAAGAGCGGCTTGTCGGCACCCAAGGGGATGAGGTCCTCCTTCAAGAGGAGCTTCACGCCGTCCGCGAGGGTCTGCGCCCAACCGTGCCAGCCGCCGACATACATCGGGCCATAGCGGCATTGAATGTGAGCTGAGACCTTCCGCTCTAGCCAGACGCTGAACATGGCGACGAGCGAGACAAAGACGACCAAAATCGCAACACCCATGAAGGCGGCACCGAGAGAGATGGCCCAAACGGGCACACCCTCAGGCGCCAGGCTCTCAAGGAGATGGCTGAATACGTTTCCACCGGAGCTCGCAATCACCGAGACGTGACTCATCTATCTGTCTCTCCGATCACGACGTCTGTGGAGCCGATGATGGCGACCGAGTCTGCCAGGAAGGTGCCCGGAAGCAGCTGCTCGAGCACGGCGACATTGCAGAAGGACGGGCCACGGACGCGACAGCGCCTAGCGACCTTGCCGCCGTCAGAGAGGATGTAGTGGCCGAGCTCTCCGCGGGGGTTCTCGATGCCGACATAGGCCTCTCCCGGCGGGACCTTGATGACCTTAGGGATATCTCCGATCACGGGTCCATCCTCGATCACACCGAGACACCAACGAATGATCTTGATCGACTCCAGCATCTCCTGAAGTCGCACATAGACGCGATCCCAGCAGTCACCCACCGTTCCCTTCTCACCGGTGCCCAGCGGGATGTCAAAGACTCCCGCTTTGCAGATCTCGTCGTAAGCCATATAGGGCACGTCGCGGCGCAGGTCGAAGTCGACGCCGCTGCCTCGCAACATCGGGCCAGTCAGACCATAGTCGACCGCCATCTCAGGTGAGATCACCCCGATGTCTGCTGTACGCTTGACGAAGATGTGGTTCACGGCGAGGAGGTCGTAATACTCCTGCCACTTCTCCTCGAAGACATCGCAGAAGCGCTCTACCTCTTTGAGCCAACCCACCGGGGCGTCGTTGAAGACGCCGCCGATGCGAATGTATGAGTAGGTGAGTCGGGCACCGCAGATCTTCTCGAAGAGCGCCATCATCCATTCGCGCTCGCGGAAGCAATAGAAGAAGGGCGTGAAGGCGCCGATGTCGAGCCCGTAAGTGCCGAAGGCGACCAAGTGTGAACCGATGCGGTTCAACTCAGCGCAGAGCGTGCGAAGGATCGTCGCGCGTCTCGGGATCTCGACACCCATGACCGCCTCGACGGCCAGGCTATAGCCGAGGTTGTTATTCATCGCCGACAGATAGTCGTAGCGGTCGGTGTAAGGGAGGTATTGCAGCCACTCGACGTTCTCCCCGATCTTCTCCGCGCAGCGGTGAAGATAGCCGAGGTGCACTTGACCACCCGTCACGACCTCACCATTGGTGCGGATCAAGATCCGCATCACGCCGTGTGTCGCGGGGTGCTGAGGCCCCATGTTGATCTCGAGATCAGACGTGGAGACATCGAGCATAAACTCACGCTCGCCCGAAGGCAGCGTGCGCGCCGTCTCAGGGATCTCGACAGTCTTCGGCTTCGGAAGCTCGGTAGGTGCGTTCATCTCACTCATAGCTGCTCGACCCTCCTACTCACAGGAGACGCCGTGGTACTCCTTCGGGAACTCATAGTCTTTTCGCAGCGGGAAGCCGATCCAATCATCCGGAAGCAGGATGTTCCTGAGATCCGGGTTGCCTTCGAAGTGGATCCCGAACATTTCAGAGCACTCCCGCTCGTGGTAGTGAGCGGCCATGTGCGCCGCGACCATGGAGGGCACGACAGCGTTGGACTTCGGCACCATCGCCTTCACGGCGAGTCGATGTCCGTGAGCCAAGCTCAAGAGGTGAAGGTTGAGCCAGAGGTCTTCGTCCTCGGCGTCAGGATCCGTCCCCGTAAGGTCAACCAACATGTCGAAGGCGAGCGCTGCGTCGTCTCGCACAGCGAGGAGGAAGTTGAGCGCTTCGCTTCGGTCGATCAGCACGAAGGCCTCACCGGCGCGGCCCTTGTCAGCTTTGTCTTCGGGGTCTGCAGCCCGCGGCGTATCGGCCGAGAGCACACCCGGCGCGTTGATCGCCAGGAGTCGCTGATGAATAGAGTTGAAGTCCATGGGATAGCTCGTGATCAGGCGGTTCGCGCGGGTTTACGAATCACGGAGGTGTTGCGGATCTTGTCCTGCAACTTCATCAAGCCTTCCAACAAGGCCTCCGGGCGCGGGGGGCACCCAGCGATGTAGACGTCAACGGGTATGATCCGATCGACGCCCTTCATGACCGTGTAGCCATACTTGTAGTAAGGACCACCACCAGTGGCGCAAGCGCCCATGGCGATCACGTATTTCGGCGAAGGCATCTGATCGTAGAGGCGCTTTACGCGCTCTCCCATTTTGAAGTTCACCGTACCAGCGACGATCATCAGGTCTGCTTGACGCGGCGTCGCCCGGAAAGCTCCAGCGCCGAAGCGGTCAATGTCATGGTGCGCAGCGCCAACGGCCATCATCTCGATCGCGCAGCAGGCGAGACCAAAGGTCATCGGCCAGATGCTTGAGAGCCGAGCCCAGTTAAGGAGCCAATCCACCTTTGTGGTGAGTACGTTTTCCTCGAAGCTGTTTTGAAGGAGTGACATGGTTTTTCTTGCGCTGCCGTCAAGCGGGCGCGGGCGCCTCTGTGTTATCGGTGTTAGTTCCTTCGTCCGAATCATCCTCAGTCTCGGCGGGCTCTTCAGTTGGCGAGAGCTCTTCCTCCAAGGCTGCGACGGTCCGCGCGACCGGCAAGGTTCGCGGGTTTGTCGGTGTCCACTCCTTCGCCTTGTAGGTCATGACCCAGTCCAGGTCGCCCTTCGCCCAAACGGCGACGAGCCCAAAGAAGAGGACGACGACAAAGACGACCACGTGAACGAGCGCGAGGCTACCGATCGTGCTCACCTCACCAGAGACGATGTCACCAAAGACACCAAACACTGGGAAGAGGAAGCCGACCTCAACCGCGAAGATGACGTAGACCAGTGCGACCGTGTAGTAGCGGATGTCGAACTTAATCCACGTGTCGCCGAGCGTCTCCTCGCCGCACTCGTACACCTCCAGCCCCTGCGTCCCCTTCCGTCGCGGCCGAATGATCGAACCGACAATGACGTTGATGAAGACGAAGAAGAATCCGACTGAAGCGAAGACTAGGGCGTTTAGGTAGTCGAAGTACATCCGACGGGATGGTCGCGGGTCTGCTCTTTGACGCCATCGGATGACGCTTTAGAGCTAAGGGAGGAGGAGGGTGCGTTGCTGTTTCAGGTGTCTAAAGAGGGCCGCTTGAAGGTGACCACTGAGAGGATCTCTGAGGGGGCCCATGATAGGCCTCTTACCCCTCGCTGGTCTCCCTCTGAGGGCATTTTCTAGGCCTTCTGGGGGGGGTCAAGGCCACCCCACCCATCATTTCTGGCGGCAAGTCTAGGGAGGCCCGTCAGAACGTGCAAGCAGGCTCGGCTCTCGTTCCACTGGTGTTCAAGAAGTCTGCCTCCTGTGGCCCCTCGTCTTTTGGATTGTTTAGGCCCGGAGACAGCTCCTCGGAGGACCCAAGCTTTGACGGAAGAGTCCCGCCGCAGCGAGCCTCAAGGCAAAGCAAAAGGAGATTGAGGAACTGTGGAAACGAGCTCCACTAAGCTTCAGAAGTCTTTTATGGGTCATTTAAGAAGTATTTAATGGTGGTTTACCGCCCACCCCCCTGTCTACGCTAGTAGGAAGGCCCCAATCAGGGTAGAATCGGGATTCGCCGAGATGTACACACTCTGATATAGAGTGTCCCCTCTGCCCTTCTTCCCCCACCTCAGTAAATTGGAGGGGGAACTGTCCCTATTCATTCGCTGAGGCTCATGCCATCGGCGCAGACCCCCCACAGCGCTAACGGCTGACCCCGTCAGACAACAATGGTCCACTTAACGCCCACCACCCTGATCACTGGTCCCAAGGTTACTGAACGATGGGGACGATCCATCTTCATCGACACAGGCGCGATCGGCACGACATTGGCTGTCAGCCGTGAAAACCGCATCCCGAGGGCCTCAGTTGTGGTCACGCTCGCAGCTCAAGAGCTCATGCGCCTCAGCAAGAACGGTGACAAGGCAGACCACATCGTCCTGCTCGGCTCAGATGTGGACCCCACTCAGCATCCCGACTTTCGCGAGATCACAGACAACCTGCGCGAGCTAAGGAACAAGTGGTTCCCGCGCGCAAAGCTCGTGCTCGTCTCAGACGACCCGGACCTAGAGTCACCTGAGACTCGCATCGCCCTCGGAGCCTTCGACTTCAATGTCATGCGACTCGAGAGCGGAACGGCCAAGACCTACAGCGCTCTCACTGGCAAGAAGAGCACGGGGCTCGCTCAGCTAGTCAAGCACCTCACCACTGTTGAGCGCGTCGTGGTTCGCGCAGAGATCGTGAGAGGCAAGATCGACAACTCGACTCCGGCCGAGCTTAAGAACTGGATGAAGAAGCTTCGCGAGGTCGAGCCCGTAGAGATTCAACTCTCAACCCTCAAAGGCAAGGGCAAGCCCACTGACGATCGACGCTCTGTGACGAAGGCTGCCTTAAACAAGGTCGCCGAAGAGCTCGGCGATGAGATCGGCGCGACCGTCAAGGTCTTTCAGCCCGGCACCGTGCTCGAGCCTATCTAGGGAGAACGCCTAGACTCTGGCCAGGGGAGTCGGCTTTCCGTCTTCACCTACGGCGACCATAGTGACGAGAGCCTCGGTCACAGGTATGTGACCGCCGTCCCCAAAGGCACGCTGCGCCCAAACGCAGACGCGCGTCTCCACGGAGCTTGTACCCACGCGCAAGGTCTCTGTGTAAAACGAGACTAGATCCCCTACGTGCACCGGCTGCTTAAATTCGACCTTGTCCATCGCGACGGTCACGACCATCCCTTGATGATGATTGTGCGCTTCGATCGCAGCGGCGAGGTCGAGGTGCGAGAGGATCACGCCTCCGAAGATTGTTCC